>JBBSNJ010000019.1:0-13342 GCA_038232775.1 Thermomicrobiales bacterium | reverse complement strand
GTCGGGGCCCGGGAGCCGACCGCTGAGGCCTGGGGTCTGTCGGATCTGTTCATCGGGGTGATGTTGGTGCCACTGGTCGGCAACGTCGCCGAGCATGTGGTCGCCGTTCGCTTCGCCTACCTCAATCGGATGGAGTTGAGCTTGGGGATCGCGCTCGGCTCCGGTTTGCAGATCGCGCTCTTCGTGACCCCGGCGCTCGTCCTGGTCGGCTTGCTCCTTGGCCAACCGATGAACCTAGTCTTCAACGCCTACGAACTGGTGGCGTTGATCGGTGCCGCGTTGGTCGCGGTCCTGATCGCGGTCGATGGAGAGTCGAACTGGCTGGAGGGCGCCGAGCTGGTCGCCCTCTACCTGATGCTGGGCATCGCCTTCTTTTTCGTGCCGTGAGGGGAGGACGATGGAACGAACGGGTGGACTCCTGGACCAGTTGACGGCGGTCGGTGCCCTCAAGGAGGGGCACTTCCTGCTGACCTCAGGCAAGCACAGCGACCGCTACGTCGAGAAGTTCGACCTGCTGCGGCGGCCACGGGAGACGCAGGAGGTGTGCGCCGCGTTCGCCGAGCGGTACCGGGATGCCCGCCTCGACCTCGTTGTCGGGCCGACCACCGGCGGCATCCTGCTCGCCTTCGAGACGGCGCGGCAGCTCGGCGTCGGGGCCGCCTACGCCGAGCGGCGGGAGGGGGGCGGAGCCGCGAGGGAGTTTCGGAGGGGAACCGTCTTTCAACCCGGGAGTCGGGTCTTGGTCGTCGACGACATCTTGACGACGGGCAGCTCGGTGCGGGAGACCTTGGCCGCTCTCCGGTCCCAACCGGTCGAGGTCGTGGCGGTTGCGGTCCTGGTCGACCGGAGCGGCGGTTGCCTCGGCGTCGGGGTGCCAATGACGGCGTTGGCGAGCCTGCACATCTCGGCATGGGACGCGGCGTCGTGTCCCCTTTGCCAAGCATCGGTGCCGCTGACGAAACCGGGGAGCGCGCAGCCGTCGCCCTAAAGCGCCAAGAGGGGTGCCAGTGCCGGCACCCCGATCTATTCCTCCTGGCGGACGTTGGCCATCCGATGGCGCAGCTCGTCCCGCTGGAGGATCAAATCCTCCAGCCGCTGATCGATTTGGTGGAGCAGGTCGGGGCGGGGCCGGGCGACGTATTCGTCGCGCAGCTCGATCACCATCTGGGCGATGCGGGCGATGGTCCGCACCGTGTGGACCGGATCGTCCTCGCGGGACGCGAACGTGTAGCCGCTCATGCCGACTCCTCCGCACCTCGGGTCCGAGCTCGCCCAGCCGCGGTCGCCGCGCCCTCGGTATCCGCCCCTATCGTACTCGGTTCGGCGTCGAGAAGGGCAAGCATCGCGGCCTCGTCGATGACCGGGATCTCAAATTCGCGGGCGCGGGCTTCTTTGCTCCCCGCCTCCTCCCCGGCGACGACGAACGAGGTCCGCTTGGAGACCGTGCCGGAGACGCTGGCACCCGCCCGCCGCAGGCGCTCCTCGGCCTGGGAACGGGTGAGAGCGGAGAGGCGGCCGGTGAGGACGAACGACTTGCCGGCGAGGGGCCAGGCGCCGTTGCGAGCGGCCGCGCCCTCTTCGGCGGTCCGCACCCCGGCCGCCTCCAGCTTGGCGATCACCGCCTGGTTCCGCGGCTCGTGGAAAAAGTCGAAGACGCTCTGGGCGACGATCGGGCCGATGCCGGCGACGGCGTTGATCTCGTCGAGACCGGCGGCGGAGAGCGCTTGGAGAGAGCCGAACCGCTCGGCCAGCAGGCGGGCCGAGCGCTCCCCGACGTGGCGGACGCCGAGCGCGAAGAGGAGGCGGTGGAGCGGGCGCGGTCGGCTCCGCTCGATCGCGGCCCGAAGGTTGGCGGCACTCTTCTCGCCCAGCCGCTCCAGGCCCGCGATCTCCTCCCACGGCAGGCGGTAGATATCGCCGAGGTCGTGGATCAGGTCGAGGTCGACGAAGCGGGCGCCCAGCTTCTCCCCCAAGCCGGCGATGTCCATCCCGTTGCGGGAGGTGAAGTGGGAGACTCGCTCCTTGAGCTGAGCCGGGCAGGCGCTGTTGGTGCAGTAGCGCATCGCGGCCCCCGGTTCGCGGACGACCGGCGTGCCGCAGGCAGGACAGAGGTCGGGCATGGCGAACGGTCGTTCGTTGCCGGTTCGGCGGCCGGCGAGGACCTCGACGATCTGGGGGATGACGTCGCCCGCCCGCTGGACGACGACCCAGTCGCCGGTCCGGATGTCCTTGCGGGCGATCTCATCTTCGTTATGGAGGGTGGCGCGGCTGACCTGGACGCCGCCGATGTTGACCGGCGCCAGGAGGGCGAGGGGGTTGAGCGTGCCGGTGCGGCCGACGTTGACGACGATGTCGAGGACCTGGGTCGTCTGCTGGACGGCCGGGAACTTGTAGGCCGTCGCCCACCGCGGCTCGCGGGCGACGAAGCCGAGTTCTTCCTGGTGGCGGGCGTCGTCGATCTTGACGACGACGCCGTCGATCTCGAACGGGAGCTCGGGCCGGCGCTCTTGCCACCAGCAGCACCGCCGCCAGACGTCGCCGATGGCGTCGTGCCGCGCTGCCTCGGGCGAGACGTCGAAGCCGAAGCCGCGGAGGAGGGCCAGCGCCGCGTGGTGCGAGCGGGGGAACGAGACGCCCTCGAGAACGCCGATGCCGTAGGCAAAGAGCCGGAGCGGGCGGGCGGCCGTGATCCGGGGATCGAGCTGGCGGAGGGAGCCGGCGGCGGCGTTGCGCGGGTTCATGAACCGTTTGCCGCCGTCGCGCTCGATCCGCTCGTTCAGGCGGCTGAAGTCGTCGCGGCGCATGTAGACCTCGCCCCGAACTTCGATCACCTCGGGACGCGGTGCGTCGGCGCTCGCGGCAAGCCGGAGCGGAAGCGTGGCGATGGTCCGCAGGTTCGAGGTGATGTCCTCGCCGACGAAGCCGTCACCCCGAGTCGCGCCGTGGTGGAGCGAGCCGTCGACGTAGGTCAAGGCGACGGCGAGGCCGTCGATCTTCGGTTCGGTGACGAAGGTGAAGTCGGTGTCGGGGAGGATGCGGCTGTTGCGCTGGAGCCAGGCTTCGAGCTCTTCCTCGGAGTAGACATTGCTGAGGGAGAGCATCGGCAGGGGGTGGGTTATTTCGGCGAATCCGGCCTGGGGGGTGGCGCCGACCCGCTGGGTGGGGGAGTCGGGGGAGAGGTGCTCCGGGTGGGACGTTTCGAGGTCCCGGAGCTCGCGCATCAGCGCGTCCCATTCGGCATCGGGGGCGGAAGGCTGATCGAGGACGTAGTAATCGTAGTTGAGGCGCTCGATCCGGTGCCGGAGGGCCTCGATCCGCTGCTGGGGGGGCGCCGCCCCGGCGCGTTGCTCGAGCATAGGAGGAAACTCACCTCCATCGGGTCACCGGAGATGCCGTACAATGCCGCGGAGTTGGTGAACGTACGCCCAACGATTCTAGCACAGGGCGGGCGGGCGGCGAGGGAACTTGGGGCGGTCGAAGCGGAGTGCGGCGGGTGGTGGGCTGTGGAGGAGACGGGTGATCCGAGTGGCGATCTCGGGGTAGCCGGGAGCGGCGGCGGCGAGGGACCGCCCTATCTGCATCTCGCCGTGCGGGCGGCCGATTTCGTCCGCCACCGGGGGGGGGCCGCCGCCGAAGACGCCCTGATCTCGCACGTCTTCGGCGGGAGCGCTAGCGCGACCCTCTGGCGTCCGCTGCTGCGCCAGGTGCTGGGCGGCGGTGACGATCTGGTGTTGCGGGCGGACGGCTGCTGGAGCCTGGCCGGAGCGGCACCGGCCACGGGCGAGCGATGGCTCGACGATTTCGTCGTCCTCGACGTCGAGACGACCGGTCTCCAGCCTTCCCGGCAGCGGGTGATCGAGGTCGCGGCGATCCGGTTCCGGGGGGGCGAGGAGACGTCGCGGTTCGAGTCGCTCTGCCGGCCCAACCGCCGGGTGCCGAAGTACGTCGTCGACCTGACCAAGATCACCGACGAGCTGCTGGCCGAGGCGCCGAGCTTCGCCGAGATCGTGGACGGCCTGCTGGGGCAGATCGGGGAGACGCTCGTCGTCGGGCACAACGTCGGTTTCGATCTGGCGTTCCTCGACGCCGAGCTGCGACGGCTGGAACGGCCGACGCTGATTAACGAGCGGGTCGATACCCTCGGTCTGGCGCTGCGATTGCTGCCGGGGTTGCGGAAGCCTTCGCTGGGGGCGGTGGCGCAGGAGTTAGGTGTGCTCGACGCGCGGCATCGCGGCCACCGCGCCGCCGCCGACGCCCAACTGACGGGGCGAGTGGCGCTCCAATTGGAGGGGCGGGCGCGGGCGCAGGGAGTGGCCTCGCTCGAGCGCTTCCGGGCGCTGGCGTCGCCGGTGCCGGCCAAGCCGCGGCACGCCAAGGGGCGGACCCGGACGGCGCTCGACCGCTCGCTGCTGGCGGAGATCCCGAAGGCGCCAGGTGTCTACCTAATGCGGGACGCATTCGACCGGGTGATCTACGTCGGGAAAGCGAAGAACCTGCGCGACCGGGTCGGCTCCTACTTCGGGCAGCCGCTCGGCCTGACGCGCAAGATGGACGGTCTGCTCGAGTCGCTGGCGCGGGTCGAGGTCGAGGTGGTGGGCTCGGAGCTGGAGGCGCTGCTACTCGAGTCGCAGCTGATCAAGCGCTACCAGCCACGCTACAACACCGCGCTGCGCGCCTTCGAGCACTATCCCTTCATCCGGGTCGATGTCTCGAACGCGTGGCCGCGGGTGACGCTGGCCAAGGCGCGCAAGGAGGACGGCGCGCGCTACTTCGGTCCCTTCCGGAGCACGGCCGGGGCGCGGAAGACGGTCGAGGTGCTGAACCGGGTGCTCCCGCTGCGGACCTGCACCCGATCGTTCCGGGACGCCCGCTCCTACGGCTCCCCCTGCCTCGAGCTCGACCTCGGGCGATGCCTGGGACCATGCGTCGGCAAGGCCGACCGGGAGGAATACGCGGCCCTGGTGCGGGATGTGACGACGTTCCTCGACGGCCGGGATGAAGTGCTCTACGAACGGCTCTGGCAGGGCCTGGAGGAGGCGGCGGAGCGGCTCGATTTCGAGCGGGCGGCCCGTCTGCGGAAGGACTTGCAGCGGGTCCACGGGGTCGTCGCCGCCCAGCGGCGCCTGCGGGAGGCGACGGAGGCGGCGCGTCTGCTGGTCGTGCTGCCGTCGGCCGAGCCAGGGGCGCGGGAGGTGCTCCTGGTGGCCGAGGGACGGCCGTGGGCTCAGATCCGGGGGTCGGCGGCGGAAGGGGCGGGACCGCTGGCGGATCGGTTGGCGCGGGCGTGGGAGCGATTGGAGCGGCAAGGATTGGGGCCGGTCGGACACGAGACGGTCGACACCGTCAACATCCTGGGGCGGTGGCTGCGGGAGCACGAGGGACACCCGGGGATCATGCCGCTTGGCGAGGCGATGCCGGACTGGGATTCGGTGGCGGCGAGCGTCCTGTCGTTCGGCGTCGAGCAGCTCGACTACGACGTGCGCCGGGGCGAGCCGGAAGATGATGGGGAGGGGGAGACGGAGGGCGCCGCGTCCCGAGGCACAGGAGGGAGCTGAGGGCGCCGGACGGGGTGAGACGTGGGCGAAACGAGACGGGTTGCGGCCGGCTGGTTGGTGACCGGGCGCACTGCCGCGATTGAGGGCGTCCGGACGGTTGGCTATACTCGGGCGCGAGCCCGAGCGGCGACGGGGATGGGAGGCGCATGGTGGAGGGAGCAGAGGCGGCGGCCGCGGAGTTGGAGGAGGTGGCGGCCGAGGTTCGCGTCTGCCCGAAGTGCGAGCTCTGCCGGACGCGGACCCACGCCGTGCCGGGCGAAGGACCGCCGAAGGCGCGGGTGATGCTGATCGGGGAGGGGCCGGGCTGGCACGAGGACCAGCAGGGGCGCCCGTTCGTCGGCAACGCCGGCAAGTTCCTGAACGAGCTGCTGGGCAAGGCGGGGCTGGAGCGGGACGGGGTGTTCGTGACCAACGTCGTCAAGTGCCGGCCGCCGGGCAACCGGGATCCGATGCCGGACGAGATCGCGGCCTGCTCGACCTACCTCGATCGCCAGATCGCGGCGATCGACCCGGACGTGATCGTGACCCTGGGGCGGTTCTCGATGGCCCGGTGGTTCCCCGGAGAGCGGATCTCGCGCATCCACGGGCAGCCGAAGCGGGAGGGGGGGCGGCTGATCGTGCCGATGTACCACCCGGCGGCGGCGCTGCACCAGGGCGCGCTGCGGGGGGCGATCGAGGAGGATTTCGGGAAGCTGCCGAAGTTCTTGGCCGAGGTCGAGCGGACGCGGGAGGCGGCGGCGGAGGAAGCGTCGCCGGCGGCGACGCAGATGGGGTTGTTTTAGGGAGGTGGTCGGCGTTCACCGGGACGGACGTGAAAAGGAGACTTTAGCGGTTTCGAGGGTGGATGACTGATTGTGCAGGCTGGGGAAAGCCGTCAGAACGTCTCGGTCCAGCCATCGCTTAGGTGCCACTGGAAGAGCCGATTCGCGAAGTCCCCGGTCATGGTGGCGAGGCGGTCGATCTCGTCGGCGAGAAGTTGGGCATTGAGGCCGGTTGTTGGATAGATGATCAGGATGCCGGCGTGTTGTGCCGCGGTGCGGGCTCGCCACGCGGCGGACCAGATGGTCCAGGCATCGTGGAGGAGGAGGAAATCTTTCGTGTTGTTGGGTGACGAGCGTACGCCGGGCTTGGGCGGCGGAGAGGAGTTGTTGGGCATCGCTGGCTCCCTTGCGCCCGAGTCGACCGACGGAGGTAGCGTCGTGGCCCTTGGTCTGAAGGGGGCCGATGAGGCGCTCGGAAACGTCCTCGTCGAGGTAGAACTCAGCCACGCCGTGGTCTGAGATCGAGGTCGGTGTTGGTCGCGAGGATGGTGTCGATGGCCCCTGGCTCCGCCGCATAATAGGCGAGGGCAGCGCGTACTTCTTCTTCCGAGATGTCGTAGTCAGCCGCGGTCACGGTGATGGCGGTCTCCGACGTTTGGAAGGCGTCGTCGATGTCGTCGACGGTGTAGATGTGCATGATGATGGCCCAGATCGGTCGCTCCGAGGGGATCAGTCGCCAGCGATCAGGGCCACGGTGGTGAGGGTCCGGTTTGACGCGACCGACGAGCTCGGGATGTCGATCAAACAGGGAGGGCCGAGGCGGTGTTCTGGTCGTGGTCATGATCTTAACCTTTGCGGGCGTGCTGGAAATGACGAGACGTGGCGGTTGCCGGGATTGTAGCGGCGAGGAAGCTACGTGGACGAGAACTGGAGGTGGGACCGGGGCAGTCTATCGGTAGTTGTGCGCGGAGGGAACGAGTGCCGAGAGGGCGGCCAGCCGCTCCCGTTCCTCGGCCTTGGCCTGGTGGGCGGCGGCGACGTCGATGTCGCGGGCGGAGGGGGGCTGGAGGGCGGCCAGCTCGGCGCTCGGGGAGACGGCGGCGCGGGCGCCTTCGAGCGGGCGCAGGGAGCGGGCGACGACGTTGATGTTGGCGTCGCGCCGCTGGAGCTTGCCGTCGATGACGAGGAACGGTTCGCCGCGGACGACGTGGCGGCGCTCGTCGTAGAGGTCGGGGTAGACGACGACGTTGACCAGGGCGCGCTCGTCCTCCAGCAGGAGGAAGGTGATCCCTTTGGCGGTGCCCGGCCGCTGGCGGCAGACGACCAGGCCGGCGACCCGGACGAGGAGGCCGTCGGGGAGGGTCGCCAGGTCGGCGAGGGGGGTGATGCCGGCCGGGAGGTGGGGGCGGAGCAGGCCGAGCGGGTGGTAGCGGGGGGAGAGGCCGAGGGTGTCGTAGTCGGCGGCCATCTGCTCCCAGGGGCCCATCGGCTTCAGCTCGACCATGTCCTGCGCGACTGGCAGCGCCAGCGGCAACTGCGCGCCTGGCTCCTTGGCCGTCCGGCCGCCGCCAAAACCGCGGGCCGGGAGGAAGAGGCCGAGCTGCCAGAGCGCCTCGCGGCGGCCGAGGCCGAAGCGGTCGGCGGCGCCGACGGCGACGAGGCGCTCGGCCGCCTCCAGGCGGAGGGGGACGCGGCGGACGAGGTCGGCGAGCGAGCGATAGGGGCCGCCGGCGACGCGGCCGGCGGTGATCCGGGCGGCGGCCTCCGGGCCGAGTTGGGCGACGTAGCCGAGGCCGATCCGGACGGCGTTGCCGTCTTCGATGGTGCACTCGGTGCCGCTGCGGTTGAGGTCCGGCGGCAGGATGCGGACGCCGTGGCGCTTGGCGTCGTTGGTCAGGACGTGGGGGGGGTAGAAGCCCATCGGCTGGTTGTTGAGGAGGGCGCAGGCGAATTCCGCCGCGTGGTGGTGGCGGAGCCAGGCCGACTGGTAGGCGAGGACGGCGAAGGCGGCGGCGTGGCTCTTGGGGAAGCCGTAGGCGGCGAAGCCGATTAGCTTGTCGAAGACGGTCTGGGCCGTCTCCTCGGCGATGCCGTTGGCCCGCGCCCCGTCGCGGAACTGGTCCCAGAGGCGGGTCATCGCCTCGTGCGAGCGCTTGCGGCTCATCGCCCGCCGCAGTTGGTCGGCCTGGCCGGGGGTGAAGCGGGCGAGGGCCATCGCCACCCCGAGCACCTGCTCCTGGTAGAGGACGACGCCGAGCGTCTCGGCCAGCACCGGCTCGAGACAGGGGTGGTCGTAGTCGGGGCGGAACTCGCGGCCGGGGTGGCGGCGCTGCTGCTCGCGGTGGCGGACGTAGGGGTTGACGGCGCCGCCGATGATCGGGCCGGGGCGGACGATCGCGACCTGGACGGTCAGATCGTTCAGGGAGCGGGGCCGAGTCCGCAGCAGCATCTGGATCTGGGCGCGGCTTTCGATCTGGAAGACGCCGACGGTGTCGCCGGCGACGATCATGTCATAGACGGCTTGGTCATCGAAGTCGATCCGGCTGAGGTCGACCGGGGGGTGGCCGGCGGCGACGATCAGCTCCAGGCATTCCTCGACCAGGGAGAGCATGCCGAGGGCGAGGAAGTCGATCTTGACGAAGCCGGCGTCGTCGCAGGAGTCCTTGTCCCACTGGCAGAGGTAGCGGCCGGGCATCGCGGCCGGCTGGACGGGGACGAGGTCGATCAGGGGGGAGGATGAGATGATCATCCCCCCCGAGTGCTGGGAGACGTGGCGGGGGAAGCCGGCGAGCTGGCCGGCGAGCTCGACCAGGTGGCTCCAGGGGGGGGCGGCGAGGCGGGGGGCGTACTCGGGCATCCGGGCCAGCTCCTCGCCGAGGGCGCGGGCCGAGCGCGGCTCGCTCAGCTTGGCGATCCGGTCGAGGTCGGTGGCGGGGAGGCCGAGCGCCTTGCCGACGTCGCGGACGGCGGAGCGGAGGTGGTAGGTCGGGAAGGCGCAGACGAGGGCGGCGTGGTCGGCGCCGTACGTCTCGTAGACGCGCTCGATCAGGCGCTCCCGGATTTCGCGCGGGAAGTCGATGTCGATGTCGGGGATCGAGCTGAGCTCTTCGTTCAGGAAGCGGCCGAGCATCAGGTTGTGGGCAAGGGGATCGACCGGGGAGAGGCCGATCAGGTAGCAGACGATCGAGCCGACCGAGGAGCCGCGCCCCCGCCCCGGCGGCAGCGTGTTCGGGCTGCCGTGGCCGCGGATCTCGACCGCGACTTCGCGCGCCAGCTCGAGCAGATCGCGGTAGAGGAGGAAGAAGCCGGCCAGCTTGTGGAGGGCGATCAGCCGCAGCTCTTCCTCGAGGCGGGCGCTCGCCGCGGGCCGTTGGGCGTCCGGATAGCGGTCGACGAGGGCCGCGCGGCAGAGGTGGGCGAGCTCCTCGTGCGGCGTTCGGGTCGAGCCGGTGGCGTAGGCGGGGAAGCGGTAGGCGAGGTCGCGGCTGAGGTCGAAGGCGGCGCAGCGCTCGGCGATCTCGATGGTCGTTCGCAGCGCGGCCGGGTAGCGGGCGAAGCGGGCGGCCATCGCGGCCGGGGAGCGGAGGAAGAAATCGGCGTTCGGCCGCCGCTGGCGGTGGGAGCCGTCGAGGGTGGTGCGGTGGCGGATGGCGACCAGGACGTCCTGGAGGCGGTGGCGCTCGGGGCGGTGGTAGTGGACGTTGCCGGTCGCGGCGTAGGGGAGTCCCAGGCGCTCGGCGAGGGCGACGAGGGCGTGGACGCGGCCGGTGTCGCCGAAGACGAGGTTCTGCTGGAGCTCGACGACGACGTTCGTGGGGCCGAAGGAATCGACATAATGCCGGAGTAGAGTCTCGGCCGCGGGGAGTTGCCCGGCGTCGACGAGGCGGGGGAGCGGGCCCTGGCGGCAGCCGGTGAGGAGGATCAGGCCCTCGGCGTGGGCGGGGAGGAGGGCGGGGTCGAGGCGGGGGCTGCGGTCGGGCCAAGCGGGTTCGGCGGCGTCCTCCGCGGGGTCAAGGTCGGCGCCCCCCGCGGCCCGAGATCGGGTCGCCGCGTCCGGGGCGGGGGGAGCTGCCGGCGCCGGCGGGTGCGGTCCCCGGTGGGTGGCGGTCAGGAGGCGGCAGAGATTGGCGTAGCCGGTCGGGGTCTCGGCGAGGAGGGTGAGGTGACCGCCGTCGCCGAGGGTGACCTCGGCGCCGGTGATCGGGGCGATGCCGGCGGCGCGGGCGGCGCGGGCGAACTCCATCGCGCCGTGGAGGCCGTCGTGGTCGGTGATCGCCAGCGCCTCGTAGCCGAGCTCGGCGGCGCGGCCGACGAGCTCCTCCGGCAGGGAGGCGCCGTCGAGGAAGGAGTAGGCGGTGTGGAGGTGGAGCTCGGCGTAGGGGGGCACCGCCCTCACCCCCGGCCCCTCTCCCGGTGCGCGGGAGAGGGGAGCGTGGTCGCGAGGTGGCGGCCAGCGACGCTGTCGCCGATGTCGGGTGAAGCCCCCCGCCGGGGCTTTCGCTCCGACCCGCGACCGTGCTCCCCGCTGGTCCCGATCCCGCTCTCGGGGAGCGCGGCCGGGGGCGAGGGGCGGTCGGCGCTGCTACAGCGCTTTGCAGAAGAGTCGGCCCAAGACCGCGGAGCGGTTGGGTGGGCCACGGTCGCCCTGCGGGCGACGGGCGCAGCAAGCAGCGCCCCGACAGTTGGTCGCGGCCGGTCAGCGTCTTTGCAACCCTCTCTAGTACGCTTGCTCGAACCACCGGTCCCCGATTTCGTCCTGGAAGAGCGTGCGCAAGGCCCCATCGTCGAGCACCACCCGGTAGTAGCGGCGGCTGATCGGTTCGCGCCACCACTCGTCGTCGATCCGCCACGCGTCTTGGACCCGCGCGACCCGGCGCCGCGTCCCCCGTTCGACGATGCTGCCCGGCCGGCCGTCGTCCGCGCCGGGGTGGACGACCACGGGGCGGGGGCGGTTCAGGGGTCGTAGGCGATCAGGGCGCGCCGCCGCTCCGGGATCCGGGACCATGGCTCGACCTCCACGACGCGATAGAGCACCGGCTCGCCGTACTGTTGCTTCAAGCGCCGGCTCGCCTCCGCCAGTTGGCGCGGCTGGCGGGGGCGGAGACCCGGCAGGTAATCTTGGCGTCCGCTGGCGTCGATCAGGCCGGAGAGCTCCAGGGTCACGGCTTCGACCGGGCCGGGCAGGGCGCTCGCCCCCTGGAGCCGGTAGCCGAGGACCTCGATCACCTTTTGGCGGCCACCGGGCTCGCGCAGGGTGGCCGTCTGCTCCCAGACGCGGTCCCCCTCGATCAGCGTCCGCAGTCGGGCCTGGCGGACGTGCCGCCCGTGCAGGGCGGGGCGGTCGAAGAGGTCCAGGGCCAGCCGGGTGAGGGCGACCAGCAGCGTCTCGCGGCTGGTCGCCGGGTCGGGCAGGGGGAGCGTCGCGACGACCGTCTCCGGGCGCGGTTGGGGGTGGACCGGCGTCGGGTCGTTCCCCCGCGCCAGCTCCCAGGCGGCGCGGCCGGCGCGGCCGAAGCGGGCCTGGACGGCGGTGGCCGGGAGGGCGGCCAGGTCGCCGAGGGTCTGCAGCCCGAGGCGCTCGAGCCGGCGCAGCGTCTCCGGCGGGACCAGGGAACGGGGGAGGAGCGCGGTCGAGGCCCCGGCGAGGAAGGCCGCGACCTCGACCGCGGCGACGACCCGAACGCCCCCGGGCGCGGCGCGGTCGGCGGCGACGCGGGCCGCGAACCGGGTCGGGGCGACCCCGACCCGAGGCCGCAGCGGGGGCGGGACGGTCGCCAGCAAGCACTCGGCGGCGACCGGGGGGGGGCCGAGCCGCCGCTCCAGACCGCGCAGGTCGACGTAGCAGGCGGCGGCGCCAGCGGGGGATGGGTCGGGCTCGACCAGGGGACTGAGGGTTTCCAGGCCGGCGACGACCCGGTCGAGCGCGGCCGCTTCCCGCGCCGGGTGGGGGGGGAGGGTGATCGCCTCGGGGCAGAGGGCGACCACCTCGCGCAGACCGAGGCCGGGTCGGATGCCGCGGGCGGCCGCCTCGGGCGTCGCGTCGTGGACGAGCGGTCGGGTTCCTGGCGGCGGGCCGAGGACCAGCGGCGCGCCGTCCAGCTCCGGGCGGTCGAGGAGGGCGACCCGGAGCGCGAAGTGGGGGATCAAGACGCAGGCGATCGGCATCCGTGGGTCTCCCGTACCGCGTGGGCCGCGCCGTTCCGCGGTCGCCCCCTACGTTAGAACATTTGTTCTATTCTTGCAAGGGGTGTCCGTTCACCCGTCGTGTATACTCGGACGCGACGCACGTACGCGCCCCCCGCCCCTCCGTCCCTCCTCCGGCGCCGGCCCCCGCCCGCCGCCCTTGCCCGGAGTTCGCCGCCGATGGCGTCTTCGCCCAAGGTCCGCGGGGCCGCGCCCCGATCCCGCATCCTGAGCCGGCGCGTTGGCCCGTCGCTGCGCGAGCGGGGCGCCGCGGCCTGGGCGCGGGCGGGAGCCGTGCTCGGCCAGCTCGCGGGATCGCCGCGGCTGCGCCGGGAATTGCTCGGGATCGCGCTGATTCTGGCGGCACTCCTCTCGGCCTGGGTCCTCGGCCAGGGGGGCGAGGAAGGCCGGCTGGTCGATTGGTGGGGGCGGGCCCTGGTCGCCTGCTGCGGCCGGGCCACCCCGCTCGTCCCGATCCTGCTCGCTCTGGTCGCGCTGCGGGCGCTCGGGGGCCAGGTGGGGCCGGTGCTGGAGGCGCGCCACCTGCTTGGCGGCTTCGCCTTCGGGATGGCCGTCGTCGGCCTCCTCCAGCTCGGGGTCGGCCGCGCCGACCCGACCGCGGGGGGCTATCTCGGGGTCGCCGTCGCCTCGCTCGCGCGGGAGGGGCTCGGCGAGCTCGGGGCCGGTCTCTCCCTCTTCGTCGCCGGCGTCTTCGGCGTCTTCCTCCTGGCGGGGACCGATCTCCAAACCTTCTGGGGCGAGCTGCGGGCGCTCGGCCGCCTGCTCGCCGCCGCCGGGCGACGGGCCGGCGCCGCGATCGCCGCCGTCGCCCGGCCGATCGTC
>JBBSNJ010000018.1:0-13461 GCA_038232775.1 Thermomicrobiales bacterium | reverse complement strand
GGTCGGCTCGGGGGTGGCCGCCGGCACCGCGGCCGGGGCCGGCACGGCGGCGGCCGGGCTGGGCACCGCTGGGGCGGCCGGCCCGCCCTCGGTTCGCTGCTGCTGCTGGGCGGCGACGAAGAGGACGTCCTCGCGGGTGACGCGGCCGCTCGGGCCGGAGCCAGTGATGGCGGCGAGGTCGAGGTGGTGCTCTTCGGCGAGGCGGCGGACGGCCGGAGCGGCGCGGCCGGCGCCGGCGCCGTCGGCCTCGGCGGGCGGGGCGGCGGAGGCGGCGATCGTGGCGGCGTCGGGCGCGGCGGCGGCGTGGGCGTCGGGGAGGGTCTGAACGGTGGCGTCGGGCTGACCGGCGGGGGGGACGACCGGCTCGGTCTCCTGGGTCGCCAAGGGGGCGCCGTCGGTCGGTTGGGCCGGCGCGGGGGAAGTGGCGGCCGGTGCCGGCGCGGCGGTCGCGGCCTCGGTCGGCGCCGCGCCGTTGGTGGCGCCGGCGCCGGCGCCGACCAGGCCGAGGGTGTCGCCGACGGTGACGGCGGCGCCGGCCTGCTTGTCGATCCGGGAGAGGACGCCGTCCTCCTCGGCGGTGACGTCGAGGTTGACCTTGTCGGTCTCGAGCTCGACGACCGTCTCGCCGCGGCTGACCTCGTCGCCCTCCCCCTTCAGCCACTGGCCGACGACGGCGTCGACCAGCGATTCGCCGAGGGGGGGGACTTTGATCTCGACCGCCATGGGGTGCTGCTCCTGGGGTGGTTGTTGGCTATCGGCTATCGGCTCGGTGGCCGCCGCCGGGTGGGGCGGGTCAGTCGGCGGCCCCGGCGGGGCGCTTGGCGGCGGCGCGTTTGGCGCCGTTGGGGGCGGTCGCGGTGCCGTTCGCCTTGGCCTTGGGGGCGGCTGGGGTCGAACCGGCGGTGCCGTTGGCGGCAGCGGCCGGGGCCGGGGTCTCGGCGAAGGCGGCGGCGACGATCCGGGCCTGCTCGGCGGCGTGGCGCTCGGCCGAGCCCTCGGCCGGACTGGCGCGCTCGGGGCGGCCGGCGTAGCGGATCGGGAGCGGCCGCTCGATCTGGGCCAGCAGGTGGCGGAGGCGGGGCTCCAGGTAGGTCCAGCCGCCCATGTTCCGCGGCTCTTCTTGGACCCAGACGATCTCGGCCGCGTTCGGGTAGCGCTCGATCACGGCGCGGAGGGCGCTGTTCTGGAAGGGGGCGAGCTGCTCGACGCGGACGACCGCGACCCGCGGGCTGGCGGCGCGGGCCTCGCTCCCTTCGAGGTCGACGGCGACCTTGCCCGAGCAGAGGACGAGGCGGGTCACGGCGTCGGCGTCGTCGGCGCGGCGGGGATCGTCGAGGACCGGGCGGAAGGTCCCCTCGGCCAGTTCGACCAGGGGGGAGGCGGCCAGCGGGTGGCGGAGGAGGCTCTTGGGGGTCATCACGATCAGGGGGTGGCGGTCGAGCTCGAGGAGGGCGGCTTGGCGGCGGAGGAGGTGGAAGTACTGGGCGGCGGTGGTGACGTTGGCGACGCGCAGGTTCTCCTCGGCCGCGAGCTGCAAGAAGCGCTCGAGGCGGGCGGAGGAGTGCTCCGGCCCCTGCCCCTCGTAGCCGTGGGGGAGGAGGAGGACGAGGGCGGGCTCCTGCTGCCACTTGGCGTGGGCGGCGGCGATGAACTGGTCGATCAGGACCTGGGCGCCGTTGGCGAAGTCGCCGAACTGGGCTTCCCAGAGGACGAGCGCGGCCGGGGCGTGGACGGTGTAGCCGTACTCGAAGCCGATCGCGGCCGCCTCGGAGAGGGGGCTGTTGTGGACGGCGAAGGAGGCGCGGGCGGAGGGGAGTGCCTGGAGGGGGAGGTAGCGCTCGCCGGTGGCGGCGTCGTGGAGGACGAGGTGGCGCTGGGAGAAGGTGCCGCGCTCGGCGTCCTGGCCGGTGAGGCGGATCGGGGTGCCGTCGCTGAGGATGGCGGCGAAGGCGAGGCTCTCGGCGTGGGCCCAGTCGACCTTGCCGTCGGGGTTGTCGAGGACGCCGCGGCGGCGGTCCCACTGGCGGGCGAGCTTGGGGCTGGGCTTGAACCCTTCGGCGAGGGCGTGGATGCCGTCGTGGTACTCGCGGAGCCGCTCGGCGGGGACGGCGGTCTCGACCTCGCGGCGGTCGCCGCGGTCGGCGGGGCCGGGGTCGGGGGCGAGGGCGCTCGGAGCACCCCCCTCGGCGACGGCGCGGCGGAGGGCGGCGAGGTGGTCGAGGCGGGCCGTGAGCAGGCGCTCCGGTTCCCCTTCGGCGATGGTCCCGTCGGCGACGAGGCGGTCGGCCCAGAGCTGGCGGACCGTGGGGTGCTGGGTGATGGTGGCGTACATCCGGGGCTGGGTGAAGGCGGGTTCGTCCCCTTCGTTGTGGCCCCAGCGGCGGTAGCCGACGAGGTCGATCAGGAAGTCCTTGCCGAACGTCTGGCGGTAGGCGATGGCGAGGCCGGCGGCGGCGAGGCAGGCCTGGGGGTCGTCGGCGTTGACGTGGAGGATCGGGATCTCGAAGCCCTTGGCCAGGTCGCCGGCGTAGACGGTGGTGCGGGCGTCGCTGATGTCGGTGGTGAAGCCGATCTGGTTGTTGACGATGACGTGGATGGTACCGCCGACGGTGTAGCCGGGGAGGCCGGAGAGGTTGAGCGTCTCGGCCACGATCCCCTGCCCCGGGAAGGCGGCGTCGCCGTGGAGGAGGATCGGGAGACTGGCGAGGGGGTCGCAGCCGGGGGGGCCGGGCTGGTCGCGCTGGTCCTGCGAGGCGCGGGCCATGCCGACGACGACGGGGTCGACGAACTCGAGGTGGCTGGGGTTGGGGGCGAGGACGAGGGGGACCTCGACCAGGTTGCCGTCGGCTCCCTTGGCGAGGCGGGCGCCGAGGTGGTACTTGACGTCGCCGGTGACGCCGTCGTCGCTGGCGTCGGCGGCGGAGGTGTTGGCGGCCGCGCCCTTGCCGCCCTCGAAGGCGGCGATGATCGCCCCGTAGGGTTTGCCGAGGATGTGGGCGAGGACGTTGAGGCGGCCGCGGTGGGCCATGCCGACGACGACCTCGCGGACGCCGCCGGCGGCGGCGCCGTGGACGATCTCGTCGAGCATCGGGACGAGGGTGTCGGTCCCCTCGATGCTGAAGCGCTTCTGGCCGAGGTAGGTCTGGTGGAGGAAGCGCTCGAAGCCTTCGATCTCGGTCAGGCGCCCCAGCAGCCGCCGCTTGGTGGCGGCGTCGAGCGGGGGGGGGATGTTGGCGCCCTCGACGGCGTCGCGCAGCCAGGCGCGCTCGGTGGCGATCTGGACCTGGTCGAAGTCGTAGCCGATGGCGCCGGCGTAGGTGGCGCGGAGGCGATCGAGCGCTTCGGCGGCGGAGGCGGCGCCTTCGGCCAGGGGACTCGGGACGGCGGCGGCCGGCAGCGCTTCGAGGTCGGCCTGGGAGATGCCGTGGAAGGCGGCGTCGAGCTCGGGGGCGCCCATCGGCGGCGAGCCGAGGGGGTCGAGCTGGACGGCGAGGTGACCGAACTCGCGGACCGCCTGGGTCAGGGCGGCAGCGCCGACGACGGCGGCGACGGACGCCCCCGATTGGGACGTGCCGTTCTGGGGGGCAACGGCTCGTGGCGTCTCGGAGGCCGGCGCGGCGGCGCCGTTGGCGCTCGGAGCGGTGGGGGCGAAGGCGCCGGCGTCGAAGGCGGCGCGGGTTTCGGGGTCGACCGAGTCGGGGTCGTCGCGGTAGCGGTCGTAGAGTTCGAGGACGTAGCCGGCGTTCGGCCCGTAGAAGGCGCTGAGGTCGGCGGGTTGGCGAGTCGGTGCGCTGCTCATCACCCTTCCATGCCTCCCCGGCCGCCCGGCGTCGCGCGGGGCGGGGGGGGGGAGCGGGGCGCGGCGCGCGCGCGGCCGGTCGGCCGGCGGGCCAGGCGGCCGGGGGCCGCGCCTTCGTGTACCGCCCATTATGGCACTTATGGGCGGGCGGGGAACGGGGTTTCGGGCGGGGCCCGGCCCGGCAGCGGTTCGGGGCTCGCGAAACGACGGCGACCGAGCGGTCGGTGCCCCGCTGGCGGGAGGCCCGCTGCTCGCCGGAGCGGTCACCGGCGAGGGCGACCGCGACCCCCGTCGACCGAGGCGGCGGGGGCGCGGGGAGGCGCGTCTGGCGCGGGGTTGGCGTCGGCGAGGTCGAGCACGCGGTGGGCGGTGGCGTCGTCGGTGACGAGGACGTGGAGCAGGCCGGTCCGGAGGGCGCCGAGGATGGCCGGCGCCTTGAGCGTCCCGCCCGCGACCGCGATGACGGTGCCGACCTGGCGGAGGTCGGGCAAGCGGAGACCGATGACCCGGTGGGCGACGTCGACGTCGAGGAACCGGCCGCCGAGGTCGAAGAACTCGACCATGAGGTCGCCGACGGCACCGCTGGCGCGGGTCTCTTCGAGGGCGGCGGCGTCGATGTAGCCGGCCCGGTACATGCCGGAGTGCTCCGGCTCGACGAGGCCGATCCCGACCAGGGCGATGTCGGAGCGGCGGGCGAGGGCGAGCGTCTGCCGCAACTGGGGGTCCTGGACGAGCGCGTCCCGGACCAGCTCGCTGTCGACGATCATCGGCGCCGGCAGGAAGTGCGGGGTGCCGTCGACCCGCTCGGCGAGCAGCCGCGTGATCAGCGCGATGTCGATCGCCGGCAGTTGACTCCCGAGCGAGCCGAGCGCCTGGACCACCCGAACCCCGCGCCAGGGACCGGGATTGACGGCGCGGACGACTTCCAGCAGGGAGGTGCCCCAGCCGACGCTGACGACGGCCTCGTCGGCCAAGATGGTCGTCAGGTAGCGGGCCGCGACGACGCCGAGGAGGGGCAGCAGACGGTGGGGCTCGTCGGGGGGGGTGCGCAGGACGCGGGCCAGTCGCAGGCCGAACCGGTCGACGAGGGCGGTCTGCAGGTCCGGGTCGACCGGCACCGGCTGGTGGACCCGGACCTCGACGATGCCCGCCGCTTCGGCCTCGGCCAGCAGCCGGGAGACGGTCGACACGGAGCGTTTGAGCAGGCGCGCGATCCGCTCCTGGTTGAGACCATCGAGGTAGTAGAGGGTCGCGACCTCGGCCAAGATCGCGCGGCGGGCCGGATCGTCCGCCCCCTTCTTCGGCCGCGGTGCGCCCCGCGGGACGGATGGTCGGGACACGGGCGCCACTCCACGGGCAGGTCGAACTCGCCGCCGAGGGGCGGGGCGGGGACCAGACCGGCCGCGCTCCCCGGCCCGGCCGCGACCACCGGGCCGGGGACCGCGCCGCCGGCCGGCCCCGCCCCGCGCTAGGCGACGGCGAAGGCCGGGGCGAGTTGCCGCATCGCCGTCTCGACCGGGGCGTCCTGGTGGATGACGGCGGCCAAGGCGGCGACCATGTGGCCGGGGCGGTCGTGGCCCCAGATGTTGCGGCCGATGGTGATGCCGACGGCGCCGGCGTCGATCGCGTGGCGGACCATCTGGACGAGACCGAGGTCGTCGTTGCGGCTGGGACCGCCGAGGATGACGACCGGCCGGTAGAGGGTAGAGACGATCTGGCGGAATGTGTCGGGGTCGCCGGGGTACTGCATCTTGACGACGTCGGCGCCGACCTCGCAGGCCATCTTGGCGGCCCGGCCGATGTTGTCGGGGGTGTGGGCGTCGGTCTGCTCGAAGGAGACCGGGATCGGCTCGACCATCAACGGCAGGCCCCACTCGTG
The DNA here is from genome assembly GCA_038232775.1 of Thermomicrobiales bacterium. Taxonomy (GTDB): domain Bacteria; phylum Chloroflexota; class Chloroflexia; order Thermomicrobiales; family UBA6265; genus JBBSNJ01. The sequence goes on along the minus strand of JBBSNJ010000018.1, from coordinate 7,783 downwards.
GCAGACCGCGACCAGGTGTTCGGTGCGGTCCTCGCTGTCGGGGACATCGGTGCTCCAGGGGGTGAAGATGAACTTGCCCATGTCGGCGCCGAGCAGCGTCGCCTGGCGGACGGCGGCTTCCTCGTGGCCGGTGCTGTGGTCGAGGTTGAGGACGAGGCCGACCCGAGCCAGCGTGTCGGCGAAGCGCTGGGCGAGGCCGACGGTGGCCAGCACCGCGTCCGCCCCGCCGCTGATCAGCTCCTCGAGGGTCCGGCCCGGCGTCGCCATCGCGCCGTGGTTGGCGCCGCCGAGGCCGTGATCGAAGGCGACGACCAGCCCCCGGCCGTCGGCCGCGAAGATCCGGTTGGTGCGGCGTTCGAGACCCGTGCTCATGCGACCGTTTCTCCTTCGATGTCGGGCGGCGTGGCGACGGTCCGCTCTCCCGCCCCGCGGCGGGGCACCGCGTCCGCGCGCCGAGCTGGTCGCGGCGGGCACCCCCGAGCGCCGGGTCCCGTCCCACACCCTCCCGCCAAGGGTGGAAATTTTTCCACCGACCAGGAGGGGGCGCGGGGTCGTCGAAATCGCTCGTCGCCTTCTTGAGTATAGGCCAAAGGGGGCGATCACGGAAGTCCGTGCCGCGGATTTGACACGCTGTTGACAGCTCTTGCCCCCAGGTCTAAGCTAGCGGTGGGAGATCGTTCACCCTGGTTCTGAACGACCACGAGCGACGAAGGAGTCACCATTGGACAAGCTGCTCACAACCCATGCGATGAACCGCCGGCGGCTGCTCGGTGCCTCCCTGGGGGCGGCGTCGGTCGCGGCGTTCGCCAAGCGCGGCGGGGTAGCGCTGGCGCAGGAGCAAGTCGAGGCGACCGTCGCCCCGGCCAACCTGGGCAAGACGTTCGGCGGGACCGAGATCCGGATCGCGACGATCGCGGAGTACTACGCCTACGCCTTCCGGATGTTCCAGGCCCAGATCGAGGACGAGCTCGACGTCAAGCTCAGCATCGAGGTCATCCCCGCCAACGACCTCTACGCCCGCAACATGCAGGACTACGCGATCCAGACCACCTCCTACGATGTGGCGTACTTCCTGCCGTACCAGTTGCCGGACTTCGCGCCGCACCTCGACCCGATCGGCGACCTGATGGACGAGTACGGGCTCGATCCGAAGGTGGACGACGTGCTGCCGGCGTTCCGCAACTTCTACTCGACCTGGGAGGACAAACTCGTCACCCTCCCCTTCGACGGCGACCTCCACCTGATGCTGTACAACAGGGACGCCTTCGAGGACCCGGCGCTGCAGCAGCAGTTCGAATCGGAGTACGGCTACCCGCTGGCGGTGCCGAGCGACTACGGGCAGTACCTGCAGATGGCGGAGTTCTTCACCAAGACGCCCTGGCGGAAGGACGGCGGTCAGGGATACGGCGCGGCGGAAGGGTTCCTGGATCCGCAGTGGTGGTACGAGAACCGGCTGGCCTCTTCCGGGGCGGTCTACTTCGACGAGGAGATGAACCCGCTCATCGACTCCGCGAACGCGATCGCCGCCGCCCAGAACCTGGTCGACCTGGCCCCGTTCGTCCCGCCGGGCTCGAACACCTTCGGCTACCAGGAGGTCGAGAACGCGATCGCCCAGGGGGATGTCGCGCTCTCGATCAACTGGTCGTCGGCGTACCGGACCAGCACCGACCCCGCGAAGTCGAAGGTGGTCGGCAAGATCGGGACGGCGGTGACGCCGGGGATGATGGTCAACGGCGAGTTGATCCGCCGGCCCGCGCTCTGCACGGGGTGGGTGCTCGGCATCCCGAGCTACGGCGTGAACAAGGAGGCGGCGACCCACGTTGCCTGGTACTACACCCGGCCGGAGGTCCACACCGCCCACATCGTCGACCCGAATACGGGGGTCGACGCCTACCGGCAGTCGTCGCTCGAGAGTGAGGAGTTCGTAGCCAAGTACGGGGCCGATTACGTCCAGACGATCCAGGACTCGCTGGCCGTCGGTTTCCCGGACTTGCAGCTACCGAACGCCTTCGAGTACTACCAGAGCCTCTCGAACCAACTGAAGGAAGCGGTGGCGGGGACCAAGCCGGTCGAGGAGGCGATGAACCAGGTCGCCTCCGAGTGGAACGAGATCACCGACCGGATGGGGAAGGACGAGCAGGTCGCGGCCTGGAACAAGTCGTACGACGCGATGAAGGCGCAGGGGATCGAGTACACGCCGCTTCAGTAGTTGGTTGCCAGTAGTCAGTTGCCTGTTGCCTGTTGCCGGTAGTTCGGGGGCGGGCGGTGGCGGGGGAGGGGGTGCGACGGGGTCGCGCCCCCTTTCCCCATCCCGAGCGGGGGCGGTGGCTCCGCTTCGGGGGCGGGGCGGAGGGGCGGACGATGGGTCAGCGGGCAGGGGTCGAGCGCCTGCGTCCCCAGGGCCGGGGCGGGGAGGGGACGGCGCAGGCGGCAGCCCCGAGGCGGCGGTTCGGGCACCGGCGGTGGACGCCGTACTACTTCGCCGCGCCGGCGGTCCTCTTCGTCTTCGTCGGCGGCATCTTCATGTCGCTCTACGCGCTCTGGATCAGTTTCCACCAGTACCAACTGCAGCGTCCGGGACCGCCCCGCTTCATCGGCTTCGACAACTACGCCGAGGCGCTGGGCGACGCCAAGCTCTGGACCTCGGCCTGGCAGACGTTGACGATCGCCGTGCCGGCGCTGCTCCTGGAGTTGATCCTCGGGCTCGGCCTGGCGCTGCTCCTGAACCGGCCGTTCCGGGGGCGGGCGATCGCGATCAGCTTGATCGTGACGCCGGTGATGATCTCCTCGGCCGCGGCCGGGATGGCCTGGCGCCTGCTGCTGGAGCCGCGCTACGGCCCCGTCAACGACATCCTCTCGCGCCTGACGGGGACGAATGTCGAGATCGGCTGGCTCGGGTCGCTCACTTGGGCGCGGCCTTCGATCGTCCTGACCGACGTCTGGCACACGACGCCGTTCGTCATGCTGCTCCTACTCGCCGGGCTCGGAAACATCTCGGAGGAGATCTACGGCGCGGCGAAGGTGGACGGGGCGAGCGGCTGGCGGGCGCTGGTTGACATCACCCTGCCGCTCCTGAAGCCGATCATCGTGCTGGTCATCCTGCTGCGGGGGATCGACCTGGTCCGCGTCTTCGACCTGATCTTCATCATGACGAAGGGCGGCCCGGGGACGGTGACGAAGACGATCTCCTACTACATCTACGAGAACGGGCTCGGCTTCTTCCGGGTCGGCTACGCCTCGGCGATGGCCTGGCTGGTCGCGATCTTCTTCATCATCCTCGCCAAGTTCTACCTCGACTTCTTGCGGAAGGGGGCCGACTGAGATGGCGCACGCGCTCGGGGGCGGCGAAGCCGGCTACCGCCGGCCCAGTCCGGGGGTGGGTCAGCGGTCGCTCGCGCTCGCCAAAGGCGTCGGCTTCTACGTCCTGGTGATCCTGATCGTCGCCTTCTTCCTGTTCCCGACGCTGTGGGTGGTGGTGACCTCGTTCAAGCTGCCGGTCGAGTACTTCTCGATCCCGCCGCGCTGGATCCCGGAGGCGCCGACCCTCAGCCACTACCGCAAGATGTTCGTCGACTACAACGTCGCCGGCGCGATCTGGAATAGCGTCATCATCTCCGCCGCGAATACGATCGTGACCCTCCTGTTCGCGATCCCGCTGGCCTACGCGATGGGCCGCTACCGGGTCGGCGGCGCCTTCCTGCCGGGGTGGATCATCAGCCAGCGGATGCTGCCGACGGTGGCGATCGTGCTGCCGTTCTTCCTCGTCTTCCGGGAATATCGACTGATCAACACCTACCAAGGGATGGTGATCGCCTACGCCATCTTCTTCATCCCGTTCGCCGCCTGGATCCTGCTCGGCTTCTTCGAGGATTTCCCGACGGAGATCCAGGACGCGGCGATGGTCGATGGCGCGAGCGAGGTCTCGGCCCTCTTCCGGATCGTGCTGCCGATGCTGGCCGGCGGCATCTTCGTCGTCGCCTTGCTGGTCTTCGTCTTCACCTGGAACGACCTGCTGATCGCGCTCGTGCTGACGCGGCAGGAGACGCGGACGCTGATGGTCTTCTTCACCGCGGCGCTCGTCTCGCCGACGCAGGAGGACTTCGGGGTCGCCGCCGGGGCGGTCGCGATCGGGATGATACCGGCCTACCTCTTCGCCCTGTTCGGGCAGCGCTACCTGGTGCGCGGTCTGACGATGGGCGGGCTCAAGGAGTAGCACCGATTCGGTGGGTCGGGGCGTTGAAGGGGGGTCGGATGGCGTCTGGGCAGACGAGGGTCTTGTTGACGGCTGAGTTGACCGACGACGCGCTGGCGCTGCTGCGGGCCAACGTCGAGCTGGTCGAGGGGGGGGCGCTGCGGCACGGCCGGCTGCTGCCGCCGGCGGAGCTGGCCGAGGAGCTGCGGGGGGCCGACGTCCTGATCGTCGGCTACGAGCAGGTGACCGAGGAGGTGATGGACGCCCGGCCGGAGCTGAAGCTGATCTCCTCGATCCGGGGCGGACCGGAGGCCAACATCTCGATCGCGGCGGCGACGGCGCGGGGGATTCCGGTGCTCTTCACGTTGGGCCGGACCCAGCACGCCGTCGCCGAGCACACCTTCGCCTTGATGCTGGCGCTGGCCCGCCGCGTGACGGAGGGGGACCGCCTGATCCGGTCGCGGCAGATCACCCACACGGGGCCGCCGGCCTCGACGCGGGACGTGGTCTGGCGGCTGCCGGAGGAGTCGCCGGGTCGGGAGCGCCACGCCGCGCTGCGGGGGACCGAACTCTTCGGCAAGACGCTCGGTCTGCTCGGGCTGGGCAACATCGCCCAGGAGGTGGCCCGCCTGGGGCAGGCGTTCGGGATGACCGTCATCGCCCACGATCCGTACCTGCCGGCGGAGCGGGCGCGAGAGGCCGGGGTCGAGTTGGTCGGGCTGCCCGAGTTGATGGGCGGTGCCGACTTCCTCTCCCTCCACGCGCGGGTGACGCCGGAGTCGACCGGGGTGATCGGCCGGGCCGAGCTGCGGGCGATGAAGCCGACCGCCTACCTCGTCAACACCGCCCGCGCGGCGCTGCTCGACGAGGCGGCGCTGCTGGAGGCGCTGCGCGGGGGCTGGTTCGCGGGGGCGGCGCTCGACGTCTTCCACAAGGAACCGCTCGACCCCGACTCGCCGCTGCTCGAACTGGACAATCTGATCCTGACGCCCCACCTGGCGGGATCGACCGAGGAGATCCCGCTCCACCACTCGCGGATGGTGGCCGAAGACGTCGTCGGCTACCTCGGGGGGCGGGTGGTGCGGGAGCGGGTCAAGAATCCGGAGGTCTTCGAGTCCCCGGCCTTCGCCGAGCGGGGAGGGGTGGCGTTTGGCTAGGCCGGGGCTGGAGCCGGGGTCAGGAGGCGACGGGGACCGCTACCTGCTCGCGCTCGACGCGGGGATCGGCGGCGGCCGGTGCCTGATCTTCACTCCCGAGGGGCGTTTGGTCGGGCGCGGCTACGAGGAGTGGTCGGCGGAGCCGGTGCCCGGCGTCGACGGTGCGCTCGCGTTCGACCCGGAGCGGTACTGGGGCGCCCTGGCGGCGGCCAGCCGGGCCGCACTGGCGGCGGGCGGTGTCCGGGCGGAGCGGGTCGGGGCGATCAGCGTCACCTGCCAGCGCGAGGGGTTCGTGCTGCTCGACGGGGCGGACCGGGTGGTCTACGCCGGGCCGTCGGCCGACGTCCGCGGCGGCGAGTTCAACGCGCGGTTGGCGGCCGAGCACGGCGCCGCGCTCTATCCGGTGACCGGGCATCTCCCAGACGCCTTCCACCTGCCGGGCCGGCTGCTCTGGTTGCAAGCGCGGCAGCCGGAGGCGTTCGCCCGCGGCCGGCGCGTGATGATGATCAACGATTGGATGCTGCACCGGCTGAGCGGCGTCTGGGTCGGGGAGGCGAGTAACGCCTCCTCCTCGGCGCTGTTCGACATCCGGGAGGGGGATTGGTCCGACTGGGCGATCGCGCTGGCCGGGCTGCCGCGGGAGATCTTCCCGCCGATCGTCCCGAGCGGGACGCCGGTCGGGGAGCTGAGCGCGCGGGCGGCGGCGGAGACGGGGTTGGCGGCCGGCACACCGGTCGTGGTCGGCGGCGGCGACGGGCAGTGCGGGATGCTCGGCGCGGGGGCGGTCGAGCGGGGCGACGTGGCGGCGATCGCGGGGACGACGACGCCGATCCTGATGCGGCTCGACCGGCCGCTGTTCGATCCGGGGCGGCGGACGTGGGCGCGGGCCGGACTGCGGCGGGGGGAGTGGGCGGTCGAGGCGAACGCGGGGATCACCGGACTGGCGTTCCGGTGGCTGCGCGATCTGCTCTACGAGGCGCCGTCCGAGCATGCCTACGAGGCGATGGTCCAACTGGCGGCTGGAGTGCCGATCGGGGCGAACGGGACGCGGAGTTTCCTGGGGCCGCGGCGGATGGCGACCCGGTGGTGGACGGGGCTGACGGCGGGGGGACGGCTAACCGGGATCGGCCCGTTCGGGGGGCAGCGGGCCGAGATCGTGCGGGCGACGATGGAGAGCGTCTGCTACGCGGTGCGGGCGAACTGCGAGCTGCTGGAGGAGGTCTCGGGGGGGAGGATCGCGGCGCTGCGCCTGGTGGGGGGGCAGTCGCGCAGCGCGGCCTGGACGCAGATGCAGGCCGACGTGCTCGGCCTGCCGGTGCTGGTGCCGAGCGTGAGCGAAGCGAGCGGGTGGGGGGCGGCGCTCTGCGCCGGCCTCGGCGCCGGCTATTGGCCGAGCTTGGCCGAGGCGGCGCGGGCGTCGATCACGGAGCAGTCGGTCGAGCCGCGGGTCGATCACCAGGCCCGCTACGACGACCTCTACCGGGGGTGGTTGGACGACGTTTCGCCTCCCCGTGATCGGCGGGGCGAGGCCGCCTGATACGGAATCGGCGTGCTCGCTGCCGATTGCCGGAGAACGGCCCTCACCCTTCACCCCCTCTCCCGCTGCGGCAGGAGAGGGGGAGACGACGTCTTAGCAATCATCCCAATCTGATATCAAGTTTGGGCATGGCTGGGACGAGATGCCCCAGCCGTGGCCTCGATCAGTGGTGTCGGTGGTCGGCCGGCAGCCGGCGGCCGGCGGGCGAGGGGAGCCGCTCCCCATTGCCAGAGCAGCACGGTTCAACCGGATTCCGTCTAAGCACTTTGTAGAAGAGTCGGGCCAAGGCCACTGATACGAACTTCGGTTCAATTGTTCCGCTCTCGGATGCGGGACACGCTCCCCTCTCCCGGACGGTTTCGGTTTTGGCCCGGCGCGGCGGGTTCAGACCGGCGATTTGGGGAGACGCGGCGGCCGGATACCGGAGCAGATGGCTGGCGGGACGCGGCTCCGGGCCGCTTTTCGCCGACCGAGCGGCTCCCCCGGCCCCGTGAAGGGGCCAGAAACCAAAATGTCCGGGAGAGAGGGGGCCGGGGGTGAGGGCCGCTCTCGGGGTCACCGACGCCTTCACCCGAACTTCGTAGAGGTGGTTCGGTGGTCCACTGTCGCCCCGCGGGCGACGGGCGCAGCGAGCAGCGCCCCGACGACCGGTCGCGGTCCATCAGCTTCTTGGCAACCCGCTCCTGACGACGACGACGCTGCCGGCCACCGCGGGTGGGGTGGGCGACGGAGCAGCCGGCGGCCGGCCGACGCGTCGCAGAGGCGGCAGACCCGGCGGGCGCTCGTCCGCTCCCGGGCGGGCTCGGGCTGGTTGGACCGGTGGGGGTGGCCCCTGCTCGGCACCGGCCTTGCGTGCGACGCCGGGTCGAGAGACCGTCGCGGGTCGGGGATTGGTGG
>JBBSNJ010000017.1:0-13522 GCA_038232775.1 Thermomicrobiales bacterium | reverse complement strand
TCGCGGTCGGCGGCGGTGGACTCGGCTGCGACGTGGGCGCCGCGGCGATGAGAACGGGCGAGGTGACGGCGGTGGCGGACGGGGCGGTGCCACGGGAGTCGGCCACCGCCGGCACGACGGTGCCACCGGGAGGGTGGGGCGGGGAGCGGAAGCTCCCGCGTTCGGAGGAGAGGACGATCGTCCCAAGCGTGACGGCCACGAAGAGGGCGACCACGACGGCCACCCCGGCCGGAGTCCGCCAGACCAGGGCCAGGACCGAGCGCGCGACACGAAGTCCCGACATCGCACCTCCTCCCCGGCCGGGCTCCTTCGCGGCGCGTTCGATGGTAGCTGGCACTATACCAAAGCCTGCTCGGCGGTTCGGTCCGACGGGCTCGCCACGCTTTCGCCGGTCGGCCGAGGCATGGTCCGCTGACGATCGAGCACGGCGCGACGGGGGCAATCGCGGGTGGGTCGTTTCGACGACCCCGGCGGCCGTCGTCCGGGAGGGAGGGCCGGAGGGCCGGGACTATGGTGGCGCTGGCCGAACAGGCTGCTTCCGGTCGCGTTTGCTGGCGGCGTTCTTCGCTCACTGGGCCGTTCGGTGGAGGAGCGATCGGAGAACGAGCCTGGTAGGCTGGCGGTCTGGAGCCGGGCTCGACGCGGCGACCGGCCGCGGTCGGTGGAACGGGGAGGGGGAGCTTGATGGCGGCGACGGGGATGCGGGTCGCGGTCGGGCAGTTCAACGAGCTGACAGACGAGAAGCTGCGCTTTGCGGCCCAGCTCGGGGTCGGCGGGGTGCAGATGAACACGCCGCTGCTGCCGGGAGATCAACGGTGGGAGGAAGGCGACCTGCGGCGGCTGGTTGACCGCTGCGCGGCGCATGGCTTGAGGCTTGAGGCGATCGAGAACGTTCCGATCCACTTCTACGATCAGGCGATGCTCGGACTGCCAGGGCGGGACGAGCAGATCGAGCACTATCGGGCGACGATCCGGAACGTGGGGCGGGCCGGAATCCCGATCCTTGGCTACCACTTCATGCCGAACTCGGTCTGGCGGACGTCGCGGACGACGCCCGGCCGGGGAGGTGCCCGCGTGACGTCCTTCGACATGGCGCTCGTCGGGGGACCGAACGAGCGGCAGCGGGGGTTCGTCGCCAAGCTGGACGAGCGGCGGGACGCGATCTGGGTGATGGACGAGGCGGAGGGGGAGCAGGGGGGCGTCGTCTCGGAAGCGGAGATGTGGGCCAACTACGAGTATTTCATCAAGGGGGTGATTCCGGCGGCGGAGGAGGCGGGGGTCAAGCTGGCGCTCCATCCGGACGACCCGCCGGTCGAGATGCTGGGCGGGGTCGCCCGGCTATTCCGCAACGTCGAGGGGTTCAAGCGAGCGGCGGCGATCAGCCCGAGCGAGGCGTGGGGGCTGGACCTGTGCTTGGGCTGCTGCTCGGAGATGTCGGGCGGGTCGGACAACGTGACGGCGATGATCGACCACTTCGGACCGCTAGGAAAGATCCTCTACGTCCATTTCCGGGACGTTCAGGGCACGGTGCCGGCGTTCCAGGAGTGCTTCCTGGGCGAAGGGAACTACGATCCAGTGACGATTTTGCTGGCGCTGCGGCGGGTCGGCTTCTCGGGGTTCCTGCTCGACGATCACGTGCCGGCGCTCGACGACGACACGGCCTGGTGCCACCGGGGTCGGGCGCACGCGATCGGCTACTTGCAGGGGATGCTGAACATGAGTGAGGCGATGGCGTAGGTGGCTCGTCGGCTACGGCTGCCGGGCCGGCGCGGTTGCCGCGTCCCGTTGATGCCGGAGCGTCGGTGCTTCCGCTCCCTCAATCCGGAGGCTTCCGCTGCTCCACGATGGGCGCCTCACTGCAAGCGATGGCTCCTTTAACTCCGAAGGCTCAGCCGGGAACGACGCCGGTTTCCTCCAGCGCCTTGCAGAAGCGTCGGCCCGAGTTCGCGGAGTGATTCGGCGGGCCACGGTCACCCCGCGGGCGACGGGCGCACCGAGCGGCGTCCCTACAGTTGGTCGCGGTCCGTCAGCTTCTTGGTGACCTGCTCTAATTCGGAATCCGGGTGATCACTGCCGCTTCCCGGAGAGATGCCCTCACCCCCAGCCCCCTTCCCCCGGTCCCGTGCGCGGGAGAGAGGAGCGTGGTCGCGGAGCGCCAGGGCAACACCGACGATTCACCCGAATTCCGTATAAGATCCCGGCCCTGGAGGCGGAACGTCCGCTCTCGTCGAAAGTCGGGGCCGTGCCGGGCCTCCATCTCGCGGCGGGGGCGACCACGCTTCGCCCCGACGGAACGACACGAGGGCGACCGATCCTTCGGTTGTCTCGGGTGGCCGGGAGTGGCGGGACGGTCGAGGAACGGGGAGGCTCGAGGACCCCACCGGTGGCGGAGCGATTTCAGAGCGGCCCGGTGAGAGGTGACCGGTGGAATGAGCGGCCACGGGACAGGTGAGCGCCGCGCGATTCCCGTTCTTGGTCCGGGGACGGGAGGGGCGGGCGCGGGGCGGGGGCCATCTTGGTCCGCCAGGACCGATCGAGGGACGGCGAGCTAGAGGAGGCGTTTGAGCTTGTCGCGGTCGACGTTGCCGCCGCTCAGCGTGGCGACGGTGCGGCTGCCGGGAGCGAGACCGGCTCTGCCGGTGAGGAGGAGGGCGACGGCGGCGGCGCCAGCCGGTTCGACGAGCAGCTTGCAGCGCTCCAGGACGAGCCGCAGCGCGGCGACGATCTCGTCGTCGGAGACGAGCGCGACGTCGTCGACGTGGCGCTCGATGATCGCTTGATTCAGGGGGGCGGCGAACGGGGCGGCCAGGCCGTCGGCGATGGTGTCGATGCGGTCGAGGGTGACTGGGTGGCCGGCGGCGAGACTGCGCCAGACGACGGGGGCTCCCTCCGGCTCGACCCCGATGACGCGGATCTCCGGCCGAATCGATTTCAGCGCGAGGGCGACCCCGGCGAGCAAGCCGCCGCCGCCGACGCAGACGGCGACCGCTTCGATCTCCGGGCAGTCCTCGGCGATCTCCAGGCCGACGGTTCCCTGGCCGGCAACGATCGCGGGGTCGGCGAAGGGGTGGACGAAGTGGAGGTCGTGGGCCAAGCGGTAGGCCTCCATCGCGGCATAGAGGGATTCCATCGTCGGGGCGAAGCGGGCCTCGGCGCCGTAGCCCTGGATGGCGGCGACCTTGGTGGGGACGGCGGATTCCGGCATGAAGACGACGCAGCGGACGCCGGAGAGGCGAGCCGCGTAGGCGAGGCCCTGCCCGTGGTTGCCGGCGGAGAGGGTGACGATGCCGCGGGCGCGCTCGGCTGGGGTGAGCTGGAGGACGGCGTTGAGCGCCCCGCGGGCCTTGAACGAGCCGGTGCGCTGGAGATTCTCGGCCTTGAGGGCGAGCTCGAGCCCCGTCATCCGACCGAGGGTACCCGATGGGAGGAGAGGCGTGCGGTGGACGTGGGGAGCGATGCGATCACGGGCGGCGAGGATGTCTTGGAGGGTGACGGGGAGACTATCGGTTGGGACGCTGCCGGTACCGGCGGGCGGGAGGTTCTGGGCCGTGATCGTCTCGTCATCGCGGGTCGTGGCCATCGTGTCTCCTGCCGCGAGCCGGCGACCGGCGTCTTCATCGCTCGGCACCCGACCGAGCCGCGTCATTCTGACCGGCAACAGGCGTAATCATGGGTCGGCAGGAGACGAGCATCGCTGCCCGAAATCGGCGATGCCCTGCCTCTTTGGAGCCGGTCGCAAGCCCAGCACTGTCGCTCGCTTGCCCCGGTACATGGAGCGGAAGAGGGGAAAGCGTCCATCGGGCAGGGGAACGATCGGGCTCCGGCGGCCGGCGTTCGCCACCCATCCGCGGTCAGCTCCGGGCGCGGCGGTCGCGGTCTGCGCGAGGTGCGAGTATAGCGGGCAATCGCTGTCGTGGAGCTTCCTACGGAAACCGCTTATCCGTTCCCCTATCGGTAGCTGGAAAGTCTTCCCTCTCCCGAGCACGGGACAGGGGCAAGGGGGCTGGCGGTGAGGGCAACGTTCCGGGCAGCGAAAGCGACCACCCGGATTCGGTATCAGAGCGGCAGAACATGGAAGGGAAGTGATTCGGAGGGAGGGGAAGGTGCCGACGGAGAGCGCCGGGGAGGACAGTACCCAGAGCAGGTTGGCCGAACCAGGAGAGGCGGCCGGCGGCCGGACACGGGTCCAGCGCGTCGCCTTGGATCGAGAGGGGATCGAGCGTGTCGCCGAAGGGCTCGGGGCGACGGTCGATCTTGCCCCGTTCCGGTTGCCGGGAGGGGCGGTCTACCAACTGCTGGTGGCGGGCGGCGACGGACGACCGGCGACGTTGCTCACCCTCTGGCCATCGATCGAGAGGGTCGATGCCGTCGGCGCGGGAGCGACCGCGGTCTTCACCCGGATCGCCTCCGTCGATCTGGTCGAGGGGATCGAGGTCATATTCCGGCGGCAGGGCGGGGAGATGATGATCGTCGCCGTCGGCGGCACGATCATCGTCCGGGCCTGAGTTCGTCGTGTTCGGGGGGAGGGTGTCGCGAGTCCCGGATCAGTGATCGATGGGAACGTCTTCGAGGGCGTCGGCGATGGTGTCGAGGAGTTGATCGAGGTCGAACGGTTTGGGGAGGAAGGCGGAGATGCGGTGGTCGATGCGGTCGGCGTCGAACGCCGCGCTCATCAGCACGACCGGAATGCGATCGAGGCCGGGGGCGGCGCGCATGCGGCCGAGCGCTTCCCGACCGTCCATCTCCGGCATCATGATGTCCATCAGGACGAGATCGGGCTGTTCGACCGGGAGCAGCTCGAGGGCGCGCCGGCCGCTGCCGGCTCCCAGGGCGCGGTAGCCTTCCTCTTCGAGGACCGCGACGATCAGGTCGCGGATGGCAGGCTCGTCGTCCACCACGAGCACGGTTCGTTGGTCGCAGCCGACGGAGCCGATCATCGAGTCGCGCCTCCGCCACGGGTAGCGGAGACGGGAGGAACACGTCGTCGAGGGGAACGCCGCTTGATCAGCGGCTTCCGCACTCTCCTCCGCTGGGAGGCATCCGTCCGGTCGGGTCGCGGCTCGCGGAACTCCGGAGCGCTGGCGACGTCTCGCGGCCGCTCGGGTCGGCGGTGGAAGTTGACCGCGGTCGCCATCGGATCGATCCCTCATGTCCCGCCTGCCGAGAGCGGGCTGGGCCGCTCGGCCGGGCCGAGGATGCGCCGGGCACGGGCTCGGAGACACCGGGTCGGCATCGTCGTTGTTGACCGCCCAACCGGCCGCCTTGAGTCGATGAGGTAGCAAGCCGCGTTCCCAGGCTCGTCTTGGGGTCCGGCGGGGGAGCGGTCAGGCAGGGTCACAGGGTCCGAGGCCGACGCGGCCTGCGTTTGGTCCTTGGAGCTGTTGGCTTTGCTGAAGCTCCTCGCAGCGGAAGAGATTACGTCATCGACTCATGGACCGCCACGACCGATGGGCGAGCGAGCGATCTATGGGGTAGGCGATCCGCCATCCGGGCGAGGAGCTCGTTCGGGGTCCGAGTGATCCATTCCGTTCGCCGAGGAGCTGCCTTGACCCCCTTGGCTCCATCCATTGGCGAGCCATGTTTCGCGAGCGATGGGCCGGACCCGCTCGCTCAGGGAGGAGGTAACGGTCGTCGCCCGCGGTTGCCTCGGTCGTGCTGAGGGAGGGAGACTCCGATTTAGCGGCGGGTCAACGTTTCATCCCTCCTTCGATCCGAAGGAGGGGCGGGGCGAGCCTCATTCGGCGACGTCCGAACCGGACGCCGCGGTCGTCGCCCCTCCCGAGGAGCAATCGCGGGCCGATCGTTAGGGGCGGAAATCGCTGTCGGGGGTCAACGTCCCGATGAAGGCGGCGATAAGGCGAGCGGCCGCGGCGAGATCGGAGAGACTGACCACTTCGCTCGGCGAGTGCATGTACCGGTTCGGGATCGAGACGAGGCCGCAGGCGGTGCCCGGTCCGGCGTCGGTCATGGCGTCGGCGTCGGTCCCGCTGGAGCGAGCGGCGGCTTGGACGGGACAGTCGAGCCCCAAACCTCGAGCGGTGTCGCGCAGTCCGCCGAACACGACCGGGTTGATCGAGGCGCCGCGGCTGAGGACGGGACCGCCGCCGAGCTTGACCTCGTCGTTGGCCTTCTTGTCGGCACCGGGGTAGTCGGTGGCGTGGGTGACGTCGACGGCGATGGCGACGGCGGGAGCGATGGAGAAGGCGGCCGTCCGGGCGCCGGCGAAGGAGATCTCCTCGCGGGCGGTGGCGACGGCGCAGGCGTTGACGGCGGGTCGCTCGGCGGCCAGGAGGCGGACGGCCTCGAGCGCGACGAAGGCGCCGACGCGGTTGTCGAGACTGCGGGAGACACAGAGATCGTCGGTCAGCTGGACGAAGCCGGCGTCGATGACCGCAGCGTCGCCGACCTCGACGCGGCGGCGGGCATCGGCCCGATCCTTGGCGCCGATGTCGATCCAGAGGTCGCGGAGTTCGGTTGGGCGGTCGCGGTCCTCCTTCCGGAGGAGATGGGCGGCCTTCTTGCCGATGACGCCGACGACCTCGCCATCGCGCCCGAGGATGCGGATCCGCTGGCCGACGATCACCTGATCGTCCCACCCCCCGATCGGGGCGAACCAGAGGAAGCCTTCTGGGTCGATGTGGGTGACGACGAAGCCGATCTCGTCGACGTGGCCCGCAATCAGGACGGTCGGGGCCGCGTCGGCGGAGGACGCGGCCGCGACGCGGGCGTAGGAGTTGCCGGCGACGTCGTGCCAGACGTCGTCGGCGAAACGCTCGGCCTCGGCCCGCCAGATACGAGCGGGCGTTTGCTCGTAGCCGGAAGGACCCGGCGCGTCGAGGAGACGACGAAGAACGTCGAGGCGGTCGGACTCCAAAGTTGCTTCCTCCTGATTGACGTCGGTCGGAGCACCCGTGGCCGCGCGGCCGACCCACATTCCGTGACTCTCCATGGGCTAAGGTCGAGCCAGTGGCGTCCTCTCCGTCAACCCCAGCGCGGTGCAGACGGCCGGGAGAAAGCGAGACGCGAGTCGGATGTGGCCGGCCGGGCTTGGGTGGAACCCGTCCGGCCCGAGGTCGTCGGCCGTGACCAGCTCGCTGGCCAGATCGACGACGGTGCTCTCCGCTTGGGCGGCGACGCGGGCGATCATGGCGTTCCAGTCTGAGACGACGGCGGCTAGTCGCTGCCGCTGCTCGGCGGTGCCGGCGAGGGCGCCAACACTTGCCAGGTCGGGCAGGTTGCCGACGATCACGGGGCGATCTGGGGCACCGGCTTCGGCTAGGAGACCGGCCAGATCCCGCTCGAAGTTCGCCGGGGAGACGCCGGCGGCGAGGTCGTTGACGACGAGCCAGCAGACCACGAGGTCCGGATCGATGTCAAGGAGGCGGGGGAGTTGGCTGCGGCGGGCCGCGGCCAGGATGCTGCCGCCGACCGCGAGATTGTGGACCGTGACCTCCGGCGGGAGCTGGGCGGCGAGGCGGCTGACCCAGTGGTCGTGGTCGGGGTGAGCCAGACCTTCGCCGAGGGCGTCGGAGGCGGCCAGCACGGGGAGGGTCGGACCCGAGGACCGCGCCGGCCGCGCCGACGGTGCGTCTGGGCGGACGGCGGCGACGAGGACCGCGGCGAGGGCGACGATCAGCATGGCGATGACGACCCCGTAGGAGTTCACGACGGGCGGCTCCGGTCGAGCTCGGAGCGGATTCCGCGAGCGGCGGCGGCGACGGCGGCGCGGTCGACGCCGGTCGCGATCCCCCGCGTGTGGAGGAAGTCGACGAGCCGTTCCGTTGCCAGATTCCCTGGAGCCTTGGGCGCGAAGGGACAGCCGCCGAGTCCCCCGGTGGCGGTGTCGAAGGTGGCGATCCCCCAATCGAGGGCGCGCTCGACGTTGGCCAGGGCGCGGCCACCGGTGTCGTGGAGGTGGAGGGCGAGGCGGTCGGCGGGAAGGTCGGGCAGGGCGGCGGTGAGGAGGCGGTCGACGTCGTCGGGATGGGCCCGACCGATGGTGTCGGCGAGCGAGATCTCGGCGCAGCCGAGTTCGAGGAGACGGCGGGCCACCGCGACCGCGGCCGCCGGGCGGACGTCGCCGCTATAGGGGCAGCCGAAGGCGACGGAGACGTAGCCGCGCATCGGGAGACCGAGCGAGCGAGCGCGGGCGGCCACGGGAGCGAAGCGGTCGAAGGTGCCCTCGATGTTGGTGCCGACGTTGGCGGTCGAGAACGCATCGGAGGCGGCGGCGAAGAGGGCGATCTCGGTCGCACCGGCGGCGAGTGCGCGGTCGAGGCCGCGCTGATTGGGGACGAGCACCGGGTAGCGGACGCCGGGGCGGCGGGCGAGGCCGGCGACGAGGGCGTCGGCGTCGGCCAACTGGGGGACCGCGGCGGGATTGACGAAGCTCGTGATCTCGACGACGGGGAGGCCACTGGCGGCGAGGGCGTCCACGAAGCGGAGTTTCTCAGGGGTGGGGACGAAACCGGGCTCGTTCTGGAGCCCGTCGCGCGGGCCGACCTCGACGACGGTGACGGCGAGACGGGAGGAGGGAGGGGGCGGCATCACCGCGGGTTGACGGTCCTCCATCGGCTCACGGGCTCCGTTGTCGAAGAGGGCGGCCCCGGTGGGCAGATCACCGCCGCAGCCGGGCGAAAATCGCGCCCTGGCCGGTCGATCGACCCCCCAGTCGCGATGCCGCGCCCAACGTGGCCCGTCGCCGCTGGAAGCCGATTGCGGCTCAGGCGCCCGGTTGTGCGGGACGCGAAGCCGCCGTCGGCAGAACCTCCGCCTCGGCGGTGGGGAGCGCGTTCTCGGCCGGGGAGGATTCGTCCTGCGTCGTGGCGTCGAACTGTGGCGACTGCGGAAAGGGAGCGGTCGTCGGCTGGGGCGCGGCGGTCGTCGTCGCAGCCGTGACTGGCAGCGGGGTGGCCGTGGGGGCGGCCGCTGGGGGCGGAGTCGCGGTCGGCGGCGCGGCTGCCGCGGTCGGGGCGGAGGCGGTCGACGGGACGCGGTTCGGCGGCGGCGCCGGCAGGTTCGAGCGGGTCGGAGCGGGCGCGGCGGGTTCGCCTTCGCCCTCGGCGGCGGCGCGGGTACTGAGGCGCGGCGGACCCGGAATCGCGGCCGGCGGAGCGCCAGGGCCGACATCGGACGGAGTCTCGGTGCCGGTGCCTGGTTCTACCACGGGAGCGCCGGAGGTGGCCGTCTCGGCCGGCGCGGCCTCGACGGTCGTCGTCTCCTCGACAAGGGGGGGCTCGGTCGCCGGAACGGGGGTCGGGTCGGGATCGCCGCAAGCGACGAGACCGAGGAGCAAGAGAGCGCCGGCGAAGCCCGCCGCGGCGGTCCGGCGACCCGAGGTCCAAGCGCGACCCATCGTGTTTCTCCCCCATCCGGTCGAGCGGGGTGCGGGGGACGCGGCCCATCGCCGCGTCCCCTTCCCAGGACCCCGATTTGACGCCGTCTATCCTACGTTGGTGCGTCATTGTCCGCAACTCGTGGCGAACACCCGCACGAAGCGGGGTTGGATTGACACCGCGATGCGTCCGCTGCTAGAGTCCGGTAGAAGCGAAGATCGGCAACGACGACGAGCGGAACGAGTAGACGTCGGAGCGCGCGGTGAAGCGAGTCGGGGGCGGTGGGAGCCCGGCACCGAGCGGGCGTCGAATGGCTCCGGGAGTCGTGCCCCGAACGGTCCGTACTCAACGGACCAAGTAGGCGGCACCGGTTTCTCCCCCGTTAGCGGGAGCGGCGTAACGGTTCGGGGGCATTCCGGTCCGTGCGCGCGGAGTGGGGGTTCGGCGCGAGCCGGCCCCAATGAGGGTGGCACCACGGGGCGTGCGCGGCGCACCTCCGTCCCTTGCGAGGGACGGGGGGTTTTTGTTGCCGGCGACCCGTCTCGGCTCCCCGTCCGGCGCGCGCTCGGAGTGAACGATGGTGGTGGTGAGCGCTCCCCCGGCGCGGGGCGGACCGGCCGGGCTTCGGGGGGAACCGACCCCTTCCCTGGCGGAGGTCCGCGCCTTTGCAGACGCCGCGACCGGCGGCGCGACGACGATCCCGATCTTCCGGGAAACGATGGCCGATCTCGAGACGCCGGTTTCGGCCTTCTTGAAGATTCAGCGGGGGCGGCCCGCCTTCCTGCTCGAGAGCATCGAGGGGGGGGAGCGGCTGGCGCGCTATTCCTTCATCGGCGCCGACCCAGTGGCGATCCTGACGCTCGCGGACGGAACCGCCACGGTCGACGGGGCGGCTGGTCGCACGGCGGCGCCGTATGAGGATCCGCTGGCGGCGCTGGCGGAGTTCCTCCGGCCCTACCAGGCGCCGGAGCTGCCCCGCCTCGCCCTGCCGCGGTTCAACGGGGGGGCGGTCGGCTATCTGTCGTACGAGGCGGTGCGTGCCTTCGAGCCGAGGGTACCGGCAGCGGCGGGGCCGGGGCTCGGTCTGCCGGACGGCTCCTTCATGTTGGTCGACTCGCTGCTCGTCTTCGACCACCTGGCGCGGTCGATCAAGGCGGTCGCCCACGTTCGTCTGGATGGGCCGGAGCCGATCGAGCGGGCCTACGCGGCGGCGAGCGAGCGGATCGACGCCTTGGTGGCGGCGCTGCGGGCGCCGACGCCGCCCTTGCCGAGGGGCGGGGAGCCGGTCGCGGGCGAGGTGGTCGATCGGGCGCGGTCGAACACGTCGCCGGAGCGCTACCGGCGGATGGTGGAGCGGGCGAAGGCGTACATCGAGGCCGGAGACATCTTCCAGGTGGTCCTCGGGCAGCGGGTCGATGTGCCGACGCCGGCGCATCCGTTCACGATCTACCGGGCGCTGCGGACGATCAACCCGTCGCCCTACATGTTCTACCTCGACTTCGTGGGCCACCAGATCGTCGGTGCTTCGCCGGAGCTACTGGTCCGACTCGAGGAGCGGACGGTGACCAATCACCCGATCGCGGGCACCCGGCCGCGGGGGGAGACGGTCGAGGAGGACGAGGCGCTGGCGGCGGAGCTGGCGGCGGACGAGAAGGAGCGGGCCGAGCACATCATGCTGGTCGATCTGGGGCGGAACGACGTCGGGCGGGTGGCGAGTCCGGGTAGCGTGCGGGTGCCGCAGTTGATGGGGATCGAGCGCTACTCCCACGTCATGCACCTGGTCAGCCACGTCGAAGGGGAGCTGGCCGAGGGGCGGACGGGGCTCGATGCGCTGCGGTCGTGCTTCCCGGCGGGGACGGTCTCGGGGGCGCCGAAGGTGCGGGCGATGGAGATCATCGCCGAGCTGGAGACCGATCGCCGCGGTCCGTACGCGGGCGCAGCGGGCTACGTCGATTTCGCCGGCGGGATGGACACCGCGATCGCGCTGCGGACGATGGTGGTCAAGGACGGGGTGGCCTCGCTGCAAGCGGGCGGCGGGATCGTGGCCGACAGCACCCCGGACGGAGAGTACGCCGAGAGCTACCACAAGATGCGGGGGCCGATGCGGGCGATCGAGCTCGCGGAGCAGTTGGAACGAGAGGAATGGGTGGCGAACGGCGGGTAGGCTGTGCACATGATCGGCCGGCCGCGGCGCGGCGCGAGGAGTCGACGATGATTTTTCTGCTGGACAACTACGACTCGTTCACCTTCAACCTCTATCAAGCGCTGCGGGAGCTGGACGCCGAGGTCGAGGTGGCGCGGAACGACCAGGTGGGGGTGGAGGAGGTGGCGGCGCGGGTGGCGTCGGGGGAGATCGACGGGATCGTCGTCTCGCCGGGGCCGTGCACGCCGGCCGAGGCCGGGATCGCGGTGCCGCTGATCCGGCGGCTGGCCGGGCGCGTGCCGATCCTGGGAGTGTGCCTCGGGCACCAGGCGATCGGTGCCGCCTTCGGCGGGCGGGTGGTGCGGGCACCGGCGCTGATGCACGGGAAGACGTCGCCGATCCGGCATCGAGGGGTCGGGGTCTTCGCCGGGCTGCCGAATCCGTTCATCGCCACGCGCTACCACTCGCTGATCGTGGAGCGGGAGTCGCTGCCGCCGGCCTTGGAGGTGACGGCCGAGGCGGACGGCTTGATCATGGGACTGCGGCACCGGGAGGTCGACGTCGAGGGGGTGCAGTTCCACCCGGAATCGATTTTGACGCCCGTCGGCAACGATCTGCTCGCGAACTTCTTGCGGCGGGGACCAGGGAGCGGTCGGACGGCGGAACCGCTGGCGGTGCCCGCCTACGGTTGAGGTCGCGGGCGGCGAGGTCGGGACGGGTCGGAAAGGAGCCGGGGATGGGCGACGCGGTCGAGGCGCCGACGGTCGACCTCAAGTGGACGATCCAGCGGGTGGTCGAGGGGGGGGCGCTGTCGGTCGAGGAAGCGACGGCGGCGATGGACGCGATCATGACCGGCGGGGTGAGCGGGGCGCAGATTGGGGCACTGGTGACGGCGCTTCGGATGCGGCCCGGGGGCGAGACGGTCGAGGAGATCGCGGGGTTCGCGGCGGCGATGCGTGGCCATGCGCTGCGGGTCGAGATCGCGGACGACGGCGGCCCGTTGGTCGACACCTGCGGCACCGGAGGCGACGCGGCGGGGACGTTCAACATCTCGACGACCGCCTCGTTCGTGATCGCCGGGGCCGGGGTGCGGGTCGCCAAGCACGGCAATCGGGCGGCGACCTCGCGCTGCGGCTCGGCCGATCTGCTCGAAGGGCTGGGGGTCGCGATTGCGCTCTCACCGGGCAGCGTCGCGCGCTGCGTGGAGGAGGTCGGGATCGGGTTCATGTACGCGCCGGCGTTCCACCCCGCGATGCGCTTCGTGGGGCCGGTGCGGCGGGAGATCGGCATTCGGACGGTCTTCAACATTCTCGGGCCGCTGACGAACCCGGCCGGCGCCGGGTACCAGCTGGTGGGGGTCGGGCACCCGGAGATCGCGCGCAAGCTGGCGGAGGTGCTGGCCCGGCTGGGGAGCCAGCGCGCGGTGCTGGTCCACGCCGGGGAGGGGTTGGACGAGCTGGGGATCGGTGGTCCGTCGGCGGTGACCGAGTACGACGCGCGGTCGGGCGAGATCCAGTCGTACGTGGTCGATCCGAAGGAGCTGGGGCTGGTCCGGGGTTCGATCGACGACGTCCGGGGCGGGGACGTCGGGCGGAATGTCGAGATCACGCACGCGATCCTCGGCGGCGAGGAGGGACCGCGGCGGTCGATCACGCTGCTGAACGCCGGGGCGGGCATCTACGCGGCGGGTCGGGCCGAGTCGTTCGCGGAAGGCATCTCGGTCGCCGCGGAGGCGATCGACTCGGGGCGGGCGGCGGCGGCGCTCGACCGGCTGATCGAGCGGTCGCGGCAGCTTGCGGCGCAGGAGTCGGAGCGGGTGGGGGCCAGCGCGTGAAGACCGGGGCGGCGGTGACGGGCATGGTGCTCGACCGGATCGTGCAGCGGACGGTCGAGGATCTGGATGTCCGGAAGCGGCGGGTGCCGCTCGCGGAGTTGGAGCGGCGGGCGGTGGCGCGGCCGGAACCGGTCTCGTTGGTCGGCGCGCTGGCGGGACCGGGGGTGGCGGTCATCGCCGAGGTCAAGCGGGCGTCGCCGTCGCGCGGCG
>JBBSNJ010000016.1:0-13932 GCA_038232775.1 Thermomicrobiales bacterium | reverse complement strand
GGCCGCCGGCCGCGACCGCCGGAACGAGGAGGCAGCGACGATGAGGCACGTGACTGATCAGGCGATCACCCGACGGACGCTCTTGCGGGGGACGGCGGCGCTCTCGACCGCCGCCGCCCTGGCGCCCCTGGCGGCAGCGCGGGCCGCGGCGCAGGACGGATCCTGCGACCGGTTGACCGTCTGGGGGATCGTCTCGTTCACCGAAGAAGGGGACGCCCTGCTCGGCGAGCAGATGCAGCAGTGGGGCGAGGAGAACGGGATCGAGGTCGAGTACGTCGCCCTCCCCGGCTCCGACTACGCGACCCGGCTGGCGACGGCGGTCGAGGCGGGTTCGACCCCCGACGTGGCGATGATGCTCGGCGACCTGGCGCTCTTCTACGCCGACCAGGGCCGCTTGGTCGACCTGACCGACGTCTACGACGGCCTGAAGGACCTCGGCGGCGGCCAGTTCGCGGAGCTGCTGCCGCACGTCGAGGCCGACGGCGTGGTCTACGCGATCCCGATGCAGTCGGACGTGAGCGTGATGTACGCCCGGCTCGACCTGGTCGAGGACGTGACGGGCGAGCGGGCGGCACCGGAGACCCTCGACGAGCTGGAGCAGATCGCCCGCGAGCTGAACGACCCGCCGCAGACCTTCGGCATCGGCCTCACCGTCGGCCGCACGCCGGACGCCCACGGCCAGATCGCCCAGTTGATCTTCAACCACGGCGGCACGCTGGTCGACGAGCAGGGGAACCCGGCGATCGACAATGAGGGGACGGTCGCTGCCCTGGAGCGGGTCAAGGGGTGGTGGGACGACGGCCTGATCCCCCAGAACTCGCCGTCGTGGGACGACGCCGGCAACAACACCGCCTACCAGTCGGGCCAGGCGGCGTTCGTCTTCAACCCGGCCTCGATCTTCGCCTACCTCGAGCAGAACGATCCCGAGCTGCTGGCCGACACGACCCAGGCGCCCTTCCCGGCCGGGCCGGCGGGGAACTTCCCCTCGGTCGGCACCTGGTCGTGGTCGGTGTTCGAGGACAGCCCGTGCGTCGACGCCGCCAAGGAGATGATCACGGCGATCATGCAGCCGGAGCGGTTGCAGGAAGTCTACGAGCGGGTCGGCGGCCGCTGGTACCCGGTCTACCGCGACCTGACCGAGGCGCCCTTCTGGCAGGAGCGGCCGTTCTTCGACGCCTTCCCGGAGATCATCGAGAACGCCCGCCCGGTCTGGTACCCGGCCGAGGCGACGCCCGAGCTGCTGACTCAGCTGAGCGCGGTCGAGCAGACGCTGCTCTTGCCCGAGATGCTGCAGCAGGTCCTCCTCAACGACGTGCCCCCGGCCGACGCCGCGGCCCAAGCGCAAACCGCGATGGAGCAAGCCTTCGAGCAGGCGGCAGGGCAGGCCTAGGCGAGCCGGCGTCTCGCGCGGGCGGAGTGCTCCTGGCGGTTCGGTGGCGCCCCTCACCCTCCGGCCCCCTCTTCCGGTGCGCGGGAGGGGGGGCACTCCCCCCTGACTCTCAGCCAAGAGAAGCTCCCGGTGAACTCCGTTCTACGGGATTGGGGTGGTCGCTGCCGCTTCCCGGAGAGTGGCCCTCACCCCCGAACCCTTGCCCCGGTCCCGTGCACGGGAGAGGAGCCGGGGGTGAGGGCTTCATTCCGGAACGCGGCAGCGTTCATCCGAAGTTCGTTTCAGACCGGCGCTGACCGCCAACTATGCCGAGGCTCGTAGCCCAAGAGCCGGTGCGCCTTCTCGAGCGAGAAGGCGCTCCCTGTGCCCGGGATCGGTGCGCGCAGCTCGACCGCTGGGGCGTGGCGGCGGATCAGCTCCTCGGTCGGGCGGTCGGCGAGGGTGTCGGCGGCGGTGACGTTGAACGCCTCGAAGCCGAGGTCCGGCGCTTCGAGGGCGAGGCGGCAGGCGGTCGCGGCGTCGCGGGCGTCGACGTAGCCCCAGAGGAGGCGCCACCAGTCGTCGGCGGCGGGGTCGGCGGCGAGGTCGGCGGCGCGAGCGGCCGCCTCCTCCGGCAGGGCGACCCAATGGAAGCGGAGGGCGGCGATCCCGATCCCGGTCCGGCGGTGGAACATCTCGGCGGTCCGCTCGTCGACCTCCTTCGAGAGGCCGTAGGCGTCGTGCGCGAGGAGGGGGTGGGCCTCGTCGACCGGGGCGTAGCGGGGCGGGAAGGGGACCGGCGCCCAGGCCGTGCCGAGGGCCGAGATGCTGGAGGCGATCACCGCCCGCCGGAGGCCGAGCAGCGCCGCCGCTTGGAGGACGGCGAAGGTCGCCCGCGTGTTGTTGGCGAAGACGACCTCGTCCGGGTGGCGGTAGGGGGCCGGGATCGCGCCGAGGTGGAGGACGGCGTCGCAGCTGGCCATCGCCCCCGCCACCTGGCCGACGTCGCCGAGATCGGTCTCGACGAAGCGGACCGAAGGGGACGACGGCGGCTCGACGCTCGGGGCGAGGCGGTCGGCGTTGATCGCTTGGTGGCCGTGGTCGGTCAGATCCTGGAGGGCGAAGCGGCCGAGCCGCCCGCTGCCGCCGGTGACGAGGATCCGCATCGCTCGCTCCTTGGGTGGTGATCGCGCCGTCGGCGCCGTCTCTGTCGGGTCGATGGCCAAGGTGGGGAGCGAGGCCAGTCGATCAGGGCGATGTCCGTAAGCGGGGCGTCCGCTCCGGGGTCGATCCCCGAGCTCCGGCGACGAACCCGGCCGAAATCGGCGAGCGTCGAGGCGCAGGGCCAGCGGCGGCGCGGCCGACCAGGACGATCGCGTTGGCCGGCGGCCCAGGGCCTTTGCATTCTCCCTCGGCGCCGCCCAGTCTGCCGCTCGACGCCGGCCGGCCGCAGCCGGGTGCATCGCTTCGGCGCGGCGACTTCGGCCGCGAGCGGTCCGGGCGACGGCCGGTCCCGCGCCAGTCGATCAAAACGGAACGACCCTGCCGCCCCGCCGCCCTGCCGGCGGCCGTTGACACCCTTCGGCCGCTGCGATAGCGTACCGGGCCTTGGCCCGAGGTCAAGCAGACGGTGAAGCCGCGAGACGTTCCATGGTCGGCCCGCGGCGGCGCGGGCGGCGACTCCGAAGGAGGATCGGGATGAACGACGGACACGCGAAGCTGGCGCTCGATCGGCGGCGGTTGCTTGGGCTCGGCGCCGGCGCCGCCGGGTTGGCCCTCGGGGGGAACGCGCTGGCGTCCGAACCGCTGGTGGCGGCGGCGATGGCCCGGGCCGGGGCGGCCCAGGCGGCCGAGGTGCCGCGCAAACGGACGCTGATCCTGGTCGGCAACGGCGGCGAGCAGCCGAATACCTTCCCCGATGTCGAGAACCAGAACCCGTTCTTGCAGACGATCCGGACGCGCTCCGGCTGGCAGCTCTGCTACGAGCCGCTGGCGTTCTACAACATGCTGACCGGCGAAGAGATGATGTGGCTCGGCGAGGGCGTCGAGTACAACGCGGACTTCACCGAGCTGACCGTGACCCTGCGGCCGGACGGGACGTGGAGCGACGGGACGCCGTTCACGGCCCGCGACGTCGCCTTCACCCTGAACATGCTGCGCGACCCGGCCAACGCGGCGCTCGACTTCGCGACCGTGATGACGCAGTGGGTGGCCGAGGCCGAGGCGGTCGACGAGCGGACCGTGCGGATCGCGCTGACGGCACCGAACCCGCGCTTCTTCTTCAACTACCTGACCCAGTACGCCGACATCGGGATCATGATCGTCCCCGCCCACATCTGGGAGGGGAAGGACGCGACGACCTTCACCAACTACGACCTGGCCCAGAGTTGGCCGGTGGTCACCGGCGCCTACACGCTGGTCCAGTCGACGGCGGAGCAGAAGGTCTGGGACCTGCGGCCCGACTGGTGGGCGGCGGCGGCCGGCGTCGCCCCGCTGCCGCAAGTGGAGCGGCTGATCTTCCTGCCCCCGTTCGACGAGTCGAAGATGGCGCAGTTGGTGATCGCGAACGAGGCCGACCTCACCCTCAACATCTCGCCGGCGACGATGCCGACCCTCTTCGCCCAGAACCCGAAGATCGTGACCCACAGCGGGCAGCAGCCCCCCTACGGCTACACCGACTGGTGGCCGAGCGGGCTCGGCTTCAACTGCATGGCGGAGCCGTGGGACGACCCCGAGATCCGGTGGGCGATCTCCTACGCGATCGACCGCGAGCAGTTGGTGCAGTTCGGGTACCGCGGGGCGGGGGAGCCGACGTTGGTCCCCTACCCGTATTACCCGCCGCTGCTGGAGTACATCGACGGCATCCGCGACCTGCTCGACCAGTACCCGACCAACGCCTTCGACCTCTCCCGGACCGAGGAGATCCTGACCCGGAAGGGGTACGCCAAGGACGACGAGGGGTTCTGGGCCAAGGACGGCCAGCGCCTCTCGATGACGATCACGACCTTCCAGGTCTTCGCCGAGGTCGCCCCGGTCGTCACCCAGCAGCTCCAGAACGCCGGGATCGACGCCACCTTCGGGATGCCGACCGACTTCTTCGACCGGCTGACGACCGGCGCCGGCGAGTCGTTCATCTGGGGGCACGGCGCCAGCGTGCGCGACCCGTACGGCACGCTCGAGCTCTACCACCAGAAGTTCGTCAAGCCGACCGGCGAGTTCACCTACCCGTTCTACCGCTGGACGAACGACGACTTCGACGCGATCGTCGACCAGATGGGGAACATCCCGCCCGACGACCCGCGGACGATGGAGCTGTTCCGGCAGGCGATGGAGATCTGGCTGCGGGAGCTGCCGGACGTCCAACTGCTCCAGTTCTACCATCGGATCCCGATGAACCAGACCTACTGGACCGGCTGGCCCTCGGTCGAGGACCCGTACATCAACGAGGCGTTCTGGCACCGGACGTTCATCAACGTCCTGACGCGGTTGCAGCCGACGCAGTAGTCGCCCTCGTCGCGTGATCCTCCCCTCTCCTGGCCGGCATCGCTCGTCGGGAGAGGGGCGTCCGCATCCTTCGCCCTCGACTCTGGCTCCGCTCGGGGTCTTGGGGGTTGGTCGTGTCCCTCGATCGTTGGGAGCTGCCGCCCCCGTTCGGGGATGAATCCCCGTGCTCCGACGACGAACCCGGCTGAAGCCGCCCGAAGTTTGGGAGGCCCTTAGAGTGGGTTGCAATGAAGCTGACCGCCCGCGGCCAGCTGTAGGGGCGCTGCTTGCTGCGCCCGTCGCCCGCAGGGCGACCGTGGCTACCAAACCGCTCCGTGGCCTTGGGCCGACGCTTCTACCAAAGCGCTGTAGCACACTGTCCGACGTAGTTGAGGCCACCACGGGTCGGACTCCGGTTGAACCATTCCGGGATGAAAGGCGGGACCGTCTCCCCTCTCCCGCGCACGGGACAGGGGGAAGGGGGCCGGGGGTGAGGGCATTCTTCCGGGAAGCGGAAGCATTCACCCAAACTCGTCTCAGTCGACGGCGACTGCAGAGCCGACGCTGCGGTCGCCGTTGGCGACGACCGGGTTGTCGCGGTAGAGGTAGCAGGCGACGGCGCTGCCGCGGCTGGCGTAGCGGGGGGGAGGGTCGTCGCGGCAGATCGGCATCGCGTGCGGGCAGCGGGGGGCGAAGCGGCAGCCGCGGAGGGCGACCGCTTCGGGTTGGTCGTCGAGGGCGGCCTCGGCCTGCCACGGCTGATCGGGGTCGGGCGAGGGGATCGAGCGGACCAGGAGCTCGGTGTAGGGGTGCTGCGGCTGCTTGACGACCGTGCCGACCGGTCCCGACTCGGCGACCGAACCACGGTAGAGGACGATCAGCGTCTGGGCGATCTGGTAGGCGGTGGTCAGGTCGTGGGTGATGTAGACGAAGGAGATGCCGAAGTCGCGATAGAGGGTCAGCAGGCTCTCGAGGATCGTCGCCCGCAAGGAGGCATCGACCATCGAGACCGGTTCGTCGGCGATGATCAGGCGCGGGCGGAGGAGGAGGGCTCGGGCGATCGTGATCCGCTGCCGCTGGCCGCCGCTGAGCTGGTGCGGGAAGCGGCCGAGGACGTCGGCCGGGTTGAGGCCGACGGTGGCGAGCGCGGTCTCGATCAATGCCTGCGACTCGCGCTTGCCCTTGGCCAGGCCGAAGGTCGCGATCGGCGTCGAGAGGAGGTGGTCGACCCGGTAGAAGGGGTTGTAGACGCCGAACGGGTCCTGGAAGATCGCCTGCACCTCGCGCCGGAACTCGCGGCGGTCGCGGCCGTTGAGGGCGCGGAGGTCCTGCCCCCGGTAGCGGACCGTGCCGGTCGTCGGCCGCTCGAAGCCGAGCAGGAGGCGGGCGGCCGTGCTCTTGCCGCTGCCGCTCTCGCCGGCGATGGCGGTGATCGACGGGGCGTTGGCGTCGACCGCGAACGAGAAGTCGTCGAGGGCGACGGTGGCCGCGTCGCCCTGGCCGAAGATTTTTGTCACTCCGTCGGCTTCGATCAGCGTCGTCATCGTCCTGGCTCCTCGGCCGGTTCCGCGCCGTTGAGGCCGGCCGCTGCCCGGACCGGCTCGTAGAGGAGGCAGGCGGCGCGGCGGCCGGGCTCGACCTCGGCCAGCGGCGGGACGACGCTCGGGCAGGGCGCGAAGGCGCGCGGGCAGCGGGGGTGGAAGACGCAGCCGCTCGGGGGCGCCAGGGGGGAGTGGGGCTGGCCGGGGATCTTGACCAGCTCGGCCTCGCCCTCGAGCGAGGGGAGGCTGGCGATCAAGACCTGGGCGTAGGGGTGGAGGGGCTGCTTAAAGAGGGGCCGGGTCGGCCCGGTCTCCATCAGCTTGCCGCCGTACATGACCCCCAGCCGGTCGACGAACTGGGCCATCAGCCCCATGTCGTGCCCGATCAGGATCACCGCGGCGCCGAGCTCGGCTTGGACCTTGCCGAGGGTGGCCATGATCTGCCGCTGGACGACGACGTCGAGGGCGCTGGTCGGTTCGTCGGCGATGATCACCGACGGTTTGAGGGCGATCGCCATCGCGATGCAGACGCGCTGCTTCATGCCGCCGCTGAGCTCGTGCGGGTAGCGGTCGGCCACCTCCGGCCGGAGCCCGACCGAGCCGAGGAGCGCGTCGACCCGCCGGCCCCGCTCCCGCTCCGGCAGATTGAGCCCGTGCGCCCGCATCCCGTCGACGATCTGGCGGCCGACGCGGGCGACCGGGTTGAGGGAGTTCATGGCGCCCTGCGGGATCAGGGCGATCCGGGCGAGGCGGACGGCGCGCATCTCCGCCTCCGCCAGGGCGGTGACGTCGAGCTCGTCGTCGAGCAGGATGCGGCCCGAGACGATCTCCCCCGGCGGCCTGATCATCCGCAGTAGGGCGAGGGCGATCGTCGACTTGCCGCTGCCGGACTCCCCCACCAGGCCGAGACGCTCCCCCGCGGCGAGGGCGAAGGAGACGCCGTCGACGGCGTGGACGATCCCGGCCCGCGTCCGGTAGTGGACGTGGAGGTCCTCGACCCGCAGGCTCTCGGCGGCGCCGGTGGTGGTCGCGAACGACGGGCGGTTGAGGGTGGTGGTGGGCGAGGAGGTGTCTGGCGCCGTCATGAGGCCGCCCGCCGGAGGCGTGGATTGGCCAGCTCGTCGAGCCCGGTCGCCAGCAGGAAGAGGGCGACGAAGAGGACGACGATGGCGCCGACCGGGGCGGCCCACCACCACCAGAGGCCGCGCAGCAGGGCCGAGTAGTAGATCGCCCAGTAGACCGTCATGCCGAGAGTCGGTTCGTGCTGGGGGCCGAGACCGAGCGCTTCGAGCCCGATCGCGGCCAGGATCGCGGAGCCGACGGCGCCGACGAAGCTGGCGCCGAGGTAGGGGAGCAGGTTCGGGATCAACTCCTTGGTCACGATCTGGAGGCCGCTCATGCCGTTCAGCTTCGCCATCTCGACGTAGGGGCGCTCCCGCAGCGAGAGGACCTGGGAGCGGATCGTCCGGGTCGGCCACATCCAGGCGAGCGAGGCGACGACCAGGGAGATGACCTGGAGGCTGACTAGGCCCTCGAGCGAGGCAGCGATGATGATCAGCACCAGCAGCCCGGGCACCGTCAGCATGATGTCGGCGGCGCTGCGAATCACGGTATCGACGATGCCGCCGACGTAGCCGGAGATGAAGCCGAGGACGATCCCGATGCCGAGCCCGATCGCGCCGGCCTGGAGACCGACCCGCAGGGTGAGCGGGATGCCGGCGACGGTCAGGGCGAGCAGGCTGCGGCCCTGGGAGTCGGAGCCGAGCGGCAGCTCGCGGCTCGGCGGCGAGTCGGGGATGACCGACATCGGATTCGCCTGGTCGAGATCGACGACGAGCGGCCCGAGCAGCCCGGCCACGACGTAGAGCCCGAGCAGCGTCAGACCGACGATCAGCTTCGGGTTCTCCCGCAGGTGCCGCCCGACGGCCCGAACTCGGCGGCCCGCCTCGGCCGCGGCGCTGCCGCCGGTGGGGACCCCCATCGCGGTGGGGGTGGTGGCTGGGGTTGCCTGCATGGACTTCCTTTCTCACGGAGTGGTGGGCGGTGACACTCATTGTAGGGGCGCTGCTTGCTGCGCCCGTCGGCCGCAGGCCGACAACCGTCGTCTCCATCGACGCCGTTGTGGCCCTGCGGGCCACGGGCGCAGCAAGCAGCGCCCCTACGATCATTCCCGCCGCCCGACCCCTGACCCCTGACGCCTCACCGCCGTTGGTAGGCGATTCGCGGGTCGAGGAAGGGGTAGACGAGGTCAAGGATCAGCGTGGTCAGGGCGATGATCAGGACGACGAGGAGGACGACGCCGTAGATCAGGAAGTAGTCGAAGCCGGTGATCGCCCGGTAGAGGAGGGTGCCGATGCCGGGGTAGCCGAAGACGACCTCGACCAGCACCGCTTGGGAGACGATCGTGCCGAGCGAGAGGGCGAGCGAGGTCGCCTGAGGGAGGATGGCGTTGCGCAGGCCGTAGCGGAGGAAGATGGTGCGGGGGGGGATGCCGCGGGCCTCAGCGTAGGTCATGAAGTCCTCCCCCTCGACCATCACCATCATGCCGCGCATGCCGAGCGCCCAGAAGCCGACCTGGGCGAGGATGATCGAGGCGGCGGGGAGGAGCGAGTGGTGGAGGGCGTCGAGCGCGAAGCCGAGGTTGAAGGCGGGGTTGACGCCGGGGTCGTAGCCGCCGGTTAAGGGGAAGGCGCCGGTGCGGAAGGCGAGGAGGTAGACGAGGACCAACCCGAGCAGATAGTAGGGGATGGCGGAGAGGGTGAGGAAGGGCATGAAGAGGTAGTCGAGCCAGGGGGGGCGGCGGCCCCAGCCGAGCAGCGCGCCGGCCAGGGTGCCGAAGACGAAGGCGATGATCGTCGAGGTGAAGAGGAGCGTCATCGTCCAGGGGAGGGCGGCGCCGATCAGGTCGGTGACGCGAGCCGGGTAGTTGGCCAGGGAGTAGCCGAAATCGAACGAGGCGACGTCCTGGAGGTAGCGGAGGTACTGCTGCCAGAGGGGGTCGTTCAAGCCGAACTTCTCTTGGTAGGCGGCAACGACCTCCTCGATCCCGGTCGTCGAGGCGCCGGTGGCGGCGACCGCGCCCAGCCGGCTGCGGACCGGATCCTTGCCGGAGACGAGGCGGGGCAGGAAGAAGTTGAGGCTGGCGGCAACCCAGAGGACGGCGAAGAAGATCAGCACCCGGCGCAGCGCGTAGCGGAGCCAGGCGCCGTCGAGGCGGGAGGCGCGGCGGCGGCGAGTGGCGGTCTGGGCCGGTGCTTCGATCGGCAGCGTCGCCATCTCGACTCTCCGCGTGCATCCTGGTAGCTGGTCGGTGGTTAGTGGCCGCCCGAGTGACGAGGGCGCGGGCGTGTTTGGGGTCAGGGGCCCACCCTGAGCCGAAGGTGTGGCGCGACGCGGCACCCTACCACACCCGGGAATGCGTGTCTCGGCCGCGAGCGCTTTCGGGTCTGGCTCGGGCGCGTTCTTGGGAGCGAGCGGTGCTTGGGAACATCTCGCCCGGCGGCCCCGCTCGGGGATTAATCCCCGAGCTGAGGCGACGAACCCGGCTGAAGCCGGCTGGGACGGTGGAGCTGCCCGGAGGAGGGGCGGGTGGTGGGTGTCGGGAAGGTTCTTCGACCCTTGGTCGGCATCGAGATAGCAGGATGGCGGGGAAGCCCGGCGGGAAAACAATCTTCTCCCTCGCACGGACGAGGAAGATCTGATCGTGCGCGGTGCGCCGAGGGCGTTCGGTGTTGGACGGCGGCGGGCCCGCCTCGCCGCGAGGAGGTTGGGCCGCGGCCGGCCCCTGGTTCGGTTGTCGCACCCAGTCCGCGGTCGGTCGCCGATGCCGGGGCGGCGACGGCTGTCCGGGCAGAAAGGAACCGTTCAGCCGACGGGCGGCAGCTCGACGGCTCGGCCCTCGTCCGCCGAGCGCTTGGCCGCGGTCGCGATCTCGAGCGCGGCGCGGCCGTCCCGGCCGGTGATGAGTGGTGGCTGATTTCCGAGGGTGCGTTCGACCCAGCTCTCGACTTCGAGCAGGTAGGCTTCGGCGAAGCGCTGGAGCCAGTGGACGACGGGGCGTTGGGAGAGGCCGGCGGCGGTGGCGAGGCCGCAGTTTGAGGCGCGGAGGTCGCCGACGAAGAGGGTGCCGGCGGTGCCGACGATCTCGGCCCGGACGTCGTAGCCGTAGCCGCAGGTGAGGGAGACCTCGACCGCGGCGAGGCCGCCGCGGGCGAAGCGGAGGGTGGTCAGGGCTTGGTCTTGGGGGCGGGCCGGATCGAGGACGGGGGCGGCGACGGCGTGGACCTCGACCACCTCGTCCCCGAGCAGCCAGCGGGCTTGATCGAAGTCGTGGATCGCGGAGTCGACGAAGATGCCGCCGACCATCGCCGCCGCGCCGGACGCGGGGAGCAGCGACGGCGGCAGGCTCGGGTTGCGGTGGGTCGCCTTGACGAGGACTGGGGTGCCGATCTCGCCGGCCTCGAGCCGCGCCTTGGCTTCGGCGAAGCCAGGATCGAAGCGGCGCATGAAGCCGATCTCGAGGCGGACGCCGGCGGCGGCGACCGCCGCCAGGGCGCGGTCCGCGTCGGCGAGGGTGGGGGTGATCGGCTTCTCGCAGAGGACGTCCTTGCCGTGCCGAGCGGCGGCGAGGATGCCGTCGAGGTGAGCAACGGCGGACGAGGCGACGAGCACCGCCTGGACGTCTGGGTCGGCCGCCAGCTCGTCGGCGGAGGCGTACCAGCGCGGGGCGCCGAGCGCTTCGGCGACGGCGCGGGCCGTGGCCGGATTGGCGTCGGCGACGGCGGCCAGTCGCGCCCGCGGCAGCCGCCAGGCGACGTTCTCGGCGTGGCGCCGCCCGATCGTGCCGACGCCGATGATCCCGACCCCGAGTTGCTCCACCGCCGTCTCCTCCCCCCTTTTCCCGTCGCCCTACCCGCGACCGGCACTCTTCACAGCCCGATCGTCGATGTCCAGCCGACGGCGGATCACCGCGAGGCGCTCGTCGACCTCCTCCGGCTCGTAGCGGAGCCAACCTGTCGGACTCGATCGTCTCTGTCGCCACGTCTCCTCGACCTCCGGCCAGGCGACCTCCTTCGCCGCGATCAGGCGCTCGATGTCCGCCAAAGCTTGCTCCAGGCCGCGGGCAGCTTTGGCAATGACCTGCGTCGGCAGATGGTAGGAGTAGACGGCGCTCAAGCCGAACGACCCGGCGTCACGGGAACGATCGAGGACGGACGGGGGGACCGGGAGGAAGTCGCCGGGACTGGCCGGTTTGACGTTCACGTCGAGCCGGAGTTTGAGCGCGCGGATGGCGCGCTCCGGCTCCTCGAGCGCGAGGGGATCGTCCGCGGCTGCCACGTAGTCGATGTCGAGCGTCGCGGTGCGAAGGCCGAGCGCGATCATGACGCTGCCGCCGACCAGATAGAACCAGAGAGGGCGGCGAACGCGGCGACCGAGCTCACTCAGGAAGCGATCGAGCCGCGCTCGGTCAGTCGGCTGCCGCACGGTGCCCCCAGCTGGGTCGGCGGCTCTCCGCGAGGAAGAGATCGAGCAGGGTGCGGTAGGTTCCCCAAACGTCGTAGCCGTAGCGCGCTTCCTCCTCCCTGGCGAGCGCCAGCAGCGCGGCGCGGCCGGAGCCCTGATCGAGTGGCGGCAAGGCGAGCGCGTCGACGTAGGACGGGGGGAGCAGCGGCAGCGGCCCCAGCTGGAGCGCGATGCGGATTCTGGCCATGCGCTGCATCGCCGCGGCGGCGACGAAGCGGCGCATCGCGCAGTCGCGGAGCGGCCCGCCGAGGCGGTCAATCGCCGCCTCGGCGTCAGCCGCCAGGCGCGGATGGGTGAGGCGCAGGGGGATGACGGCCTGCTGGAGTCGCGGGTCGAGCGAGCGGGCCAAGCGCTCGAACAAATCGCTCGGGGCGATCATGCCCGGGGTCGAGGTCTCCGCGGCGGGCATGGCGTGGATGATTCCCCACCGGTTCAACTGGGTCGTGAGCGTGTCCCAATGGTCCGCGATCTCCGAACGGGCGGCGACCAATCCCTGGTTGGTTCGCATCCTGCACCTCCTCGGCTGGCCCCCGCTCAGGCGTCCGGCTGGCGGGGGCGGTACGGGAGCGCCTCGGCCAGGTGGGGGAGGGCGACGGGCGACCGCTTCCTCAGCCGCCGGGAGCGGTAACCCAATCATCGAGCAGCAGCACGTCGAGTTCGACGACCCGGCGCAGGTCTCGGTCGTTGGTTAGGAATGCGCGGGCTCCGTGTTCCAAACACGCTCCTACCTGGAGGGCGTCGGCCGCTCTGAGCCGATACCGGGCTCGGAGCTCCGCCGCACGGCGGGCGATCGCCGGATTGAGATTGACAATGGTCAGGTTCGGGTAGGTACGGACTAGCGCTTCGTAGTCGTTCGCGATCTCCCTCTGCCCGAGTTGGAGCGGTCGAACGACGAGTTCCATCAGGGTCAGGATCGATGTCACCCCGGTGAAGAGCGCGGCGGCGAGGCCGTCGAGGGCGATCCCGGCTGGCTCGGCGTACCGGGACGACCCCTCGATGTGATAGATGAAGATCGAGGTATCGAGGCCGACGCGCGCGCTCCCGCGAAGCCGATCAGCTAGCTCCGCCACGCTTCGCGCTCGCCCCGGACATAGTCCGTGGCCTCGACACCCTCCCAAACCTCTCGGTGCAAACCGCGGAGGCGGGCCGCGGGGTCATCGCTCTCCGGGATGAGCGCCAGGTAGCCGTCGCGGATCTCGACGACGAGTTGACTCCCTGGCCTGAGCTTAAGCCGATGCCTGACCCCTTCGGGGATCACGACCTGATGCTTTCGACCCACTTCAACCCGCTCGACCATGAGCACCTCGCTCCGTGCCGCCGAAAATGCGTGGATGCGATGAGTGTACGGTGTCGCGCGAGATCATGCCGCCTCGCTCAGGCGTCCGGCTGGCGGGGGCGGTACTGGAGGGCCTCGGCCAGGTGGGAGAGGGCGACGCGGTCGGCTCCGGCGAGGTCGGCGATCGTGCGGGCCAGCTTGAGGACTCGGTGGTAGGAGCGGGCCGAGAGGTGGAGGCGTTGGGTCGCGGACTTGAGCAGACCCTCGGCGGCGGGGTCGAGTGCGGCGTGCTCCCGCAGCTCGGCCGGCCCCATGTCGGCGTTGGTGAGGAGGGCGCTGCCGGCGTAGCGGGCGGCCGGGGCGGAGCGGGCCGACTCGACCCGGCCGCGGACGGCGGCGGAGGGCTCGCCGGCGCGCTTGTCGGCCAGCTTGTCGTACTCGACCCGCGGCACTTCGAGGTGGATGTCGATCCGATCGAGCAGCGGGCCGCTGATCCGCTTCTGGTAGCGGGCGACCGTCGCCGCGTTGCAGCGGCACTCTCGGATCGGGTCGCTGAAGAAGCCGCAGGGACAGGGGTTCATCGCTCCGATCAGGGTGAAGTTGGCGGGGAAAGTGAGGGTGCCGGCGGCGCGGGCGAGCGTCACCCGGCGGTCCTCCAGCGGCTGGCGGAGCCCTTCCAGCATCGCGCCCTGGAACTCCGGCAGCTCGTCGAGGAAGAGGACGCCGCGGTGGGCGAGGCT
>JBBSNJ010000015.1:0-14029 GCA_038232775.1 Thermomicrobiales bacterium | reverse complement strand
CTCGATGATCGAGGCGAGGACCACCGCCGGCTCCTGCCCGAGGTTCTGGATCTGGCCCGAGACCGACGGCGGCAGCGCGAAGGCACGGCCGGGGCCGAGCTCGATCGCCGCCCCCGCCGCGATCTCGGCCACCGGCGTCCCCGCGATCCCGTCGCCGGAGACGGTGACCGGCTCGTCGACCTGGACCGTCAGCGTCCCCTGCTCGACGTAGAGGACCGCGATCGTCTCCCCGGCCGGGTCGGTGACCAGGGAGCCCCCCGGCTCGAACGTGTAGCGGACCACCCGCAGCAGCGCCGGCGCCGGCGGCATCCGCTGGACCTCGGCGAAGGCGACTTCCTCGACCGTGACGGCGCCGGCCGCCGGCGTCGCCGGGGTGGCGTCCTGGGCGGAGACCCCGAGGCGGGCGGTGCCGGCACCGCCGGCGAGGACGGCGGCGGCGGCGAACGAGACGGCGAGTCGGCGCATGCGCATGCTGGATCCCTCCTGAATCGATCTTGAGTCGATGGGTCGCCCCGACGGCGGCGACGGGGCCGGGGTCCGCAACGACCGGGCCACGGCGTCGCGGCCGCGACCGGGACAGGGACCGGACTGGCGGCGCCCGGGCCAGCCCCCGGCCGCGCCGACGAGGGGCGGGGGCGTGTTGACGGGCCGCGGCGCTTCCGGTAGCGTCGCGCCGCCGCAGGGACCGGCCGCGGCGGCGCCGGCGGGGGGAGGGGAACGATGGCGGAGCAGAGCGGCGGAGCGACCAAGGAGATCGTCTGCTGCATCGGCGTCCACGTCGACGCGGTGGCGGGCTGGCTGGGGTCGTACGGGGGGGAGGACTCCCCGTGCGACATC
This sequence comes from Thermomicrobiales bacterium, assembly GCA_038232775.1. Taxonomy (GTDB): domain Bacteria; phylum Chloroflexota; class Chloroflexia; order Thermomicrobiales; family UBA6265; genus JBBSNJ01. The sequence continues at coordinate 13,192 of JBBSNJ010000015.1, read as the reverse complement.
TCGCGGGGGCTGTTCGCGGGAGAGGTCGGGAGCCCGCGCCTGCTGCGGCTGTTCGAGAAGCTGGGGATCACGACGACCTGGTTCGTCCCCGGCCACACGGTCGAGACCTTCCCGGAGCAGATGCGGGCGGTCGCCGCGGCGGGGCACGAGATCGCGCTCCACGGCTATTCGCACGAGAACCCGGTGTCGATGTCGCCGGCCCAGGAGGAGGCGGTCCTGCTCAAGTCGATCGCGCTGGCGGAGGGGTTGACCGGGAAGCGGCCGCGGGGCTACGTCGCCCCCTGGTGGGAGCTGAGCGAGGCGACGGTCGGGCTGCTGCTGGCCAACGGGATCGTCTACGACAACAGCCGGATGGACAACGACTTCCACCCCTTCTACGCCCGCGTCGGGGACTCGTGGACCAAGATCGACTACGCGCGGCCGGCCGCGGCATGGATGAAACCGCTGCGCCGCGGCGAGGAGACGGACCTGATCGAGATCGGCGCCAACTGGTATCTCGACGACCTGCCGCCGATGATGTTCATCAAGAACTCCCCGAACAGCCACGGCTTCGTCAACCCGCGCGACATCGAGCAGTTGTGGCGGGACCAGTTCGACTGGGTCTACCGCGAGTACGACTACGCGGTCTTCCCGCTGACGATCCACCCCGACGTCAGCGGCCGGCCCCAGGTGCTGCTGATGCTGGAGCGCTTGATCGACTACATCTCCAGCCACGAGGGCGCGCGCTGGGCGCCCTTCGAGGAGGCGGCGACCGACTTCGCCCGCCGCTACCCGCGGGCAGAAGCCGCGCGCCCGGTCAGCTAGACGGCAGACGGCAGACGCCGGACGCCAGGAGAAACTGGGGACGCTCCGGTGGAGAGCTGGCTGGCATGGAGCGTCCGACCGACCGACGAGCGTTCACTGGCGTCTGGCGTCTGGCGTCTGGCGTCTGCCGTCTCTCGGGAGCAAGGGGTGACGAGCACCATGGACGATCCTCCGCCGGGGCTGCTGGTGTTCGGGGCGCATCCGGACGACGGCGAGGCGAGCGCGGGCGGGCTGGCGGCCCTCTGGGCGGGGCGGGGTGGGCGGGTCGGGTTCGTCTCCTTGACCAACGGCGACGCCGGGCACCAGGCGCTGGGCGGCGGAGCGCTGGCGCGCATCCGGGGGCAGGAGGCAGCCGCGGCGGCGGCGGTGATCGGGGCCGAGTCGCGGGTGCTCGACACCCACGACGGCGAGCTGCTGCCGAGCCTCGACCGGCGGCGGGAGGTGATCGCCCTGATCCGGGAGTTCCGGCCGGACGTGGTCCTGACGCCCCGCCCCTACGACTACCACCCGGACCACCGGGCGGCGGCGATCCTGGTCCAGGACGCGGCCTACATGGTGACGGTGCCGAACCTGGTGCCGCACGTGCCGCACCTCGCGCGGGACCCCGTGATCCTGTACGTCGGGGACGAGTTCCGGCGTCCGTACCCCTTCGCGCCGGAGGTGGTGGTCGACATCGACGCGGTGGTCGAGCAGAAGCTGGCGATGCTCGACCGGCACCGGTCGCAGGTCTACGAGTGGCTGCCGTTCAATCAGGGGATCCTGGCGACGGTGCCGGCGGCCGCGGGCGAGCGGCGGGGGTGGCTGCGCGAGCGGTGGGTAGCCGGGTGGGAGCGGACGGCGGATCGGTTCCGAGACCGGCTGGTGGCGAGCTACGGGGAGGAGCGGGGGCGGGCGGTGCGCTGCGCGGAGGGGTTCGAACTCTGCGAGTACGGGGCGCCGCTGAGCGAGGACGCGCGGGCGCGGCTGTTCCCGTTTTGATCGATGCCCGCCAGCGGCTGGAGTGGCCGGAGGGGTGCCGTTGCCACCGTCGTGGACTGGGCCCGACCAGTCCCGGTCACCGATGGGCGATCCTCGACGCGTGAGCACGCGCTGGCCGGGCAGGGGGAAGCACGGCCCAGCGGGGGACGGGCCGTGCGCCGCCCATCCGGACTTCGACCCGAGCCCGGTCCCGTTTGCTCGGGTCGGCGACCGGGGGCTATGATCGCGCCTTGAGTAGAGCCGCGCGCATTGGGATGAGAGGGATCGCCCCAGTGTTCCTTGATCGTCTCGTCGCGACGAATCCTGGTCTGCCGCTGGCGGCAGTCCGCCTGCACCAGGCAGGTGGGGTGCGCGCGAACACCTACCTGTTGGACCTCGACGGATTTGATCGCAACGCTCGGGTGATCAAGCAAGCGGCGGACGAGCACGGCTTGTCCCTCTACTTCATGAGTAAGCAGTTCGGGCGCAACCCCGACGCCTGCCGCACGTTGCTGGGGGCCGGCGTGCCGGCCGCGGTCGCGGTCGATCTCCAGGGCATGGCGGCGCTGCGCCGGCACGGTATCCCGATCGGCCAGGTCGGGCACCTCGTCCAGCCGCACCGGGGGGCCGAGGACGCCGTGGTCGCCGCCCAGCCAGAGATCGTCACCCTCTTCTCGGACGTGGCCGCCGCGCGGATCGGTGGTGCCGCCCACCGCGCCGGTCGGACCCAGCGCGTCATGCTCCGGGTCACCGCCCCCGGCGACCGCTTCTACCTCGGCCACGGCGGCGGCTTCCCCCTGGACGGGATCGAGCAGGCGGCCGCCCGAGTCGCCCGGATCGCGGGCCTGGCGGTCGCCGGCGTGACCACCTTCCCGTGCCTGTTGGCCGACGCGAAGACGCAGACGGTCGCGCCGACGCCCAACTTCCGGACGTTGCGGGAGGCCGCGCGGCGGCTGGACGCCGCCGGCTTCGACGTGTGGCAGGTCAACGCTCCCGGGACGACCTCTGCCTGGACGATGGCGGCGCTGCGGGCGGGTGGGGCGACCCACGTCGAGCCCGGCAACGGGTTCCACGGGACGACGCCGCTCCACCTCTTCGAGCGCGAAGCGCCGGAGGTGCCGGCCATCGCCTACGTCAGCGAGGTTTCCCACCTGGACGGCGACGACGCCTACGTCTTCGCCGCGGGGTACTACGCCGACAAGGTGCTGGGCGAGTACCAGCTCAGGGCGCTCTGCGGACGGGACGAGCGGATCCTGGACCGCCAGTTCCCGGTCGACGTGGCGCCGGCAGGGGCGATCCACTACTACTCGATCCTGCGGCTCGATCCGGGCCACGACATCCGGCCCGGCGACACGGTCGTCTTCTGCTTCCGCCCCCAGACGTTCGTCACCCGTGCCCGCACCCAGGCCGTCGCTGGCGTCAGCTCGGACCGGCCACGGGCGCTCGGCGTCTTCGACCAGGAGGCGCGTCCAATCGAGGGGATTGCCTGAGGTGCCTGACCGATCCACCGCCAGCGGCGAGGCGGCGACCTCGCGACCGATGATCGAGATCGAGGGGGTCAGCAAGAGCTTCAACGGGGTCCCAGCCCTGCGCGCCGTCGACCTGACGGTTCGACACGGCGAAGTCCACGGCATCGTCGGCCAGAACGGCGCCGGCAAATCGACGCTGATGAAGATCCTGAGCGGCGTCTACGCGAGGGACGCCGGGACGATCCGGATCGACGGCCAAGTCGTGGCCTACGATACGCCGCTCGGTGCCCGAGCGCACGGCCTCGGGATGGTCTTCCAGGAATTCAGCCTGATCCCGGCCCTCTCGGTCGCCCAGAACGTGTTCCTGACCAGGGAGCAGCGGACGACCGGCGGCATGCTCGACGACGCCGCGGACGAGCGACGGACGGCGCGGATTCTGGCCGAGCTCGGAGTCTCGATCCGGCCGGACGCGCCGGTCCAGGAGCTCAGCGTCGGGGCTCGGCAGCTCGTCGAGATCGCCAAGGCTCTGTCGCAGGAGCCACGCATCCTGATCCTCGACGAGCCGACGGCGTCGCTGTCGGCGAGCGAGATCGATACCCTCTTCGGCGTCATCAGGCGGCTCAAGGGGCTGGGCATCTCGCTGATCTACATCTCCCACCACCTCGAAGACCTGCTGCGGATCGCCGACCGGGTCACCGTCCTCCGGGATGGGCGCCGGGTCTTGACCCGAGCGATCGGCGATCTAGAGCTCGGGGAGGTGATCGAGGCGATGCTGGGCAGCGCGCTCGCGGCCCAGCGGGCGCCCTCGGCGCGACCGATCGGCCGTGCTGGGCCGCCCCTGTTGGAGGCGCGGGATTTGGCGATCGGGGAGCGGGTGCGGGGGGTCTCGTTCGCCGTCTGGCCGGGGGAAGTGCTGGGGTTCGCCGGGCTGTTGGGCAGCGGCCGGAGCGAGTTGATCCGGGCCGTCTTCGGCATCGACCCCGTGGATCGCGGGGAGATCCGGGTGCGGGGGCGCCGCATCGTGGTGCGGGACAGCGCCGACGCGGTCGCCAACGGCATGGCACTCGTCCCGGAGGACCGTCGGAGCCAGGGTTTGGTCCTCGACCACCCGGTCAAAGAGAACCTGTTGCTGCCCATCTGGAAGCGCTTGAGTCGGTTCGGGGTGATTGATGATCGGGAAGCCAACGCCGTCGCGACCAGCTACGTCGGCGACCTGAACATCCGGACGACCGGTCTGTCCCAAGTGGTGAAGTTCCTCTCCGGCGGCAACCAGCAGAAGGTGGTCGTCGGCAAGAGCCTCTCGAGCGAACCGTCGATCCTCCTCCTCGATGAGCCAACCTTCGGCATCGACATCCGCTCCAAGCAGGAGATCCTGGCCAAGGTTCGGGAGTTCGCCGACGCCGGGAACGCGGTCGTCCTGGTCGACTCGGAGTTGGCGCAGTTGGCCGCCGCCTGCGACCGCGTCCTGATCCTGCGGCGGGGGCAGATCGGGGGCGAGTTCGGCCGCGAGGGCGGGCAGGAGATGTCCCAGGCCGCGCTCCACCACGCGATCCACGGTGGTGGCGCGGGCGGGGAGCGGTCGGCATGACCAGCCCGGCGCAAGAGGCCAGGACACGGCGGCTCTCGGTCGAACTGGGTCAGTACGTCATCTACCTCGGGTTCGCGGCCGTCTTCGTCTTCTTCGCGGTTGTCCTCTACGACCGCTCGTTCCTGACCGTGGGCAATCTGACCAACATCGCCCGCCAGACCGCGATGATCTCGATCATGGCCATCGGCTTCACGTTCGTGCTATCGGTCGGCGAGATCGACCTCTCGATCGGCGCCGTCGTCGCGCTCGCGGCGTTGGTGACGGCGCTGGTCCTGCGGCAGTACAGCATTTGGGCCGCGGTGCCGGCGGGCCTGGGAACGGGGATGGTCGTTGGCCTGATCAACGGGCTCGTGACGACGAAGGTCCGCATCCCGTCGTTCCTGGTGACCCTCGGCACGCTCGGGATCGTCAACGGCCTCGCCCGCTGGATCACCGATCTGCAGACCGTCCCGATCACCGACGGCGGCTACGTCTTCCTGTTCGGGTCCGGGGATCTCGGCCCGGTCCCGATCCTCTTCGTCTGGACCGGCGTCGCGCTCCTGATCGGGCACCTCGCCCTCCGCAAGACCCCCTTCGGCCGGCAGGTGCTGGCGACCGGCGGCAATCGAACCGCCGCCCTCTATTCGGGCGTCAAGATCGACCGAATCAAGCTGCTCGCCCTCGTCATCAGCGGCGGCACGGCGGCCCTCGCCGGGATGCTCTACGCAGGCCGGCTCCACGGCGCGCGCTACACCCTGGGGGAAGCCGATCTGCTGACGGTGATCGCGGCCGTCGTCATCGGCGGCACCAGCCTGTTCGGCGGCAAGGGCTCGGTCGTCGGGGCGGTAATCGGATCCTTGATCATGGGGATCATCAACAATGGCTTGATCCTGATGGGATTGTCGGTCGCCCAGCAGATGATCTTCCAGGGAGTGATCATCATCCTCGCCGTGTCGTTGACGTCGCGGGAGGCCAGGGGCCGCTAGCCTCGCCCCCGATTCCGTCCTCTCCGATCCGGCTCCCGACACGACGGAGCCCTCGACCCGCGCGGGTTGACGACTCGGACGGCGCCCCGACCGGGGCGGATCGCAGCAGGGGGGAACTCCAATGACGGCTCGGGAGCGATGGAAGGCGCGCGTTGTCGCCGAGATCGACGAGGGGGAGGTGCTCGACCTCCTGCGGCGCGCGGTCCAGATCCCGAGCGTGACGCTGGAGGAAGGTCCGTTCGCGCGCTGGCTCGAGCGGGAGATCGAGGAGATCGGGCTGGACCGGGTCGAACGCTTCGATTTCGCGCCGGGCCGCCCCAACGTCTGGGGGCTCCTCGCCGGCTCCGGCGGGCCGCGCCTCCTCTTCGCCGGGCACACCGATACGGTGGCGGTGGCGGGCTGGGCGGAGCGGTGGCGCGGCACGGGCAAGGAGGACCCGTTCGCGGCGGTCGTCGAGGAGGGCGCGCTCTGGGGGCGAGGCGCCGGCGACATGAAAGCCGGGATCGTCGCCAGCCTGGCGGCGTTGCGGGCGATCAAACGGGCAGGGGTCCAGCTGCGAGGGGACGTCCTGGTCGCGTTCGTGGGCGATGAGGAGTCGGGCATCCCTGGCTCCGGGCGGAGCGCCGGGATGCGGGCGATCGTCGACAAGATCGGGGCCGGCGAGATCCCCCGACCCGACTTCGTCGTCTACACCGAGCCGACCACGCTCGATGTCTACCCGGCCCAGATCGGATTCTTCATCGCCGAGGTGGTCGTCACCGGCCGCGCCGCCTACTTCGGTCTCCCCTGGCACGGGGTCGACGCCTTGAAGGCGGCGCACCGGCTGCTCGATCAGCTCTTCGCCCACTCGGACGCGCTCTGGGCGAGGGCGGAACATCCCTTGCTCGGCCGCGCCTTCAACCTGGTGACGGGCATCGAGGGCGGCGGCTACGTCGCGGTGCCGGAGCGGTGCGTGCTGCGGATGATCCGCAAGATCCTGCCGGGCGAGACGGTCGAGGCGGCCCGGTCCGAGCTGGACGGGATCGTTCGCCTCTTCGCGATGAACGAGGGGATCGACGTCACGGTCGCCTACCCGGACGGCCGGGACAGCCCGTCCGGCGGGCGGCCGGCGGAGGTTCCGGTCGATCTCGAGCCCGTTCGCTGCCTGGCGGACGCGGTGCGGGAGGTGACGGGGAAGGCGGAGCCGGTCGGTGGGGCGCCGTACTGGTCGGAGGCGTCCTTCTTCGTCCACGAGTTGGGCATTCCGGCCGTCTACTGCGGCGCCGGCGACATCCTCAACTGCCACACCTTCGAGGAACGGGTGGAGGTGGGACAGTTAATCGACTCCGTCGAGGCATTCGCCCTGATGATGATCGACTACTGCGGGATCGAATGATGGTGGAGGGGAACGATGGCGAGGCCCATGCCGCCGCGCCATCGCGTAGAATCTCGAGAGGCGAGGCGAACCGAAGGGAAGGGAGGGCAACGATGGCTTCGCGCCAGATGCGGCGGGCACGGCTCCTCGTGGCGGTGCTGATGTTGGTGCTCGGGCAAGGGCTCTGGGGCGGCGGCTTCATCACGGCTGCGGCTGCTCGCCAGGACGCCGAGGCGACACCGGCGGCGTCGCCCGAAGCCGGCGGGCTGGCGGCTCCGGCCGTCCAGATCGCGACCCTACCGCCGGCCGTGGAGCGGACCGAGGGGCCGAACGGCGAGGACGCCACCGCCTACGGGGCGGTCCGACTCACGGCCGAGGAAGTCGAGCAGATGCGGGCCGGCGACTATACCGCCGCGCTCGTCATGCACACGTCTTCGGCCTTCACGCGAGCGCTCGAGCAGGGCGCCCTCGACGCCTTCGCGGAACTCGGCGTCGAGGTCGTGGCCCAGACCGACGCTGGGATGGACCCGGCCAAGCAGCAGAGCGACGCCGAGACGGTGCTCGCCCGGCAGCCGGACATCGTGCTGACGCTGCCAATCGACCCGGTCCAGGCCGCGGCGGCCTTCCGTCCCGCCGTCGAGGCCGGGACGCAACTGGTGCTGCTGAGCAACGTGCCAGAGGGGTACCAGCAGGGTCAGGACTACGTCGGGATCGTCACCGACGATCTGTTCGGGATGGGACAAGCGGCCGGCGAGATGCTGGGCGAAGCGACGGGTGGCGAGGGCGAGGTCGGCTTCATCTTCCACGAGGCCGAGTTCTACGTCACCAACCAGCGCGACCAGGCCTTCAAGACGACGATCGAGGAGCGCTACCCAGATCTCCAGATCGTCGCCGAACAGGGGCTGGCCGACCCGGCGGACGCGGAGGGCATCGCGTCGGCGATGTTGACCCGGAACCCGGAGATCACCGCCTTCTACGTCCCGTGGGCCGAGCCGGCGGAGGGAGTCCTGGCCGCGCTCCGGGCGGCTGGGCGGACGGACGTCAAGGTGGTGACGATCGACCTCGACACGACGGTGGCACTCGACATGGCGCAGGGCGGAAGCACCGTCGGCATCGCCGCCGACACCCCGTACCAGCTCGGCTACACGATGGCGCTCGTCGGCGCCTACGGGGTCCTCGGCAAGGAAGCGCCGCCGTTCGTGATCGTGCCCACGATCAAGGTGACGCGCGACAACCTGCCAGAGGCGTGGCCGGCATCCCTGAACGAGGAGCTGCCGACCGAGATCAGCGAGGTGTACGAAGGGTAGCTCCCCCGACTCGATGGTCGACGACGCGCCCCCTCGCCGTTTCCCGGCGAGGGGGCGCGTGTCGTCGGTGCGAAGCGTCCCGATGATCGCACGTTTCGAGCGCGCGTCGGCCCCCTCTCCCCCTCGGCCTTCGGACCGTGTGGGCAAGGGAAGACAACCGCTGGACCTTCACTCGGGAGCCGTTCAAGCGCTGGATGCAAACTCCCGCTGGGCCAAGCGTTCGGCGAGCCAGAGCCAGCGGCGACCCACGCCGTCCTGGGCGTCGCGGGCGTTGGCGACCGCTTCGGCGCGCAGCGCCCGCCAAGGAGAGCCATCCGACTCAGCGCGTTGGTCGAGCCTCTGGAGGATGGTCAGGAAGCGTTCGGCGGCTGCCTGACCGCCGAGGCGAGGAGCGACGTCTTCCGCGAGGAAACGCTCCCAAGTCAAGCCCGGGTCGTAGGTGAAGCGGGCGAAGGCGAGGTAGTTGAGCTCGTTCGGCACGGCGTAGGCCGACGCTTCGCCGAAGACGGTGAGCCCCTGGAGACCGCAGGCGGCGGACTTCTGCGCCATCTCGGCGAAGTCGCGCCCGGTGAAGGCGTAGCGCTCGGTGGCTCGGTCGCCGTTCCACTGGGAGCCGAGGTGGGCTCGGAGGACGTTGGTCGGCGTCGGCAGCGCGCGGACGGAGGCCGGAGTCAGCTCGGCTTTGACGCGATGCCAGTAGCCGCGGTTGAGGGTGTGCTGGTAGATGGCGCCGGCCGGCAGATCCGAAAGGGGCCGCTGCGCCTCGGCATCGAGGAGATTGTCCCACTGCAGCTCGCAGTAGAGCCAAAGGTCGTCACGGCGGGAGCGGGCAGCCTCGAAGAGCCGCGGGTAGAGGTCGGCCATGTCGGCGTGCGACCACGACTCGCCGTTGCCGGCGCGACGGACGCCGTCCTCCCGGACGGCGCGGCGTGCGGCGCAGAGCTCGCAGCCGCAGACGCCGTAGTCGCCGCTCTCGATGTTGATCCCGCCGATCGCGAACGTTTCGGCCAGCCAGGCGATCGCCTCCTCCATCCAGCGCAGATTCTCGGGGCGCGAAGGGCAGCCGGCGAGCGTGTAGTCGCTGCGGGGGAAGGCGAGGGGAAAGGCGAGATCGGGGATGGTGAAGCCGACCGCCTGCTCCATCCGCGCCTGGAGCTCGGGGCGCCGGCGGAGCCATGTCGCGAGGTTGAAGGGGTGGTCACCCTCCCAATAGACGCCGCCGTAGGCATTGATCGCGACTCCCGGGAGGATTCGCACGCCGCGCTCGTTGGCGTAGCGGCACAGCTCTTGGGCGGCCTCGACGCCGCCATGGGAATCCCGGAGGAATCCGTAGATGGTGACCGCGGCGATCCGGTGCCGGCTCATGAAGTCGACCAGGCGTCGGTAATCGGCGAGGAAACCGTCGGGCGGTTTGCCGTAGGGGCAGAAGACGCCGATCTCCTGGTGGCCGATCTGCTCCAAGTCCCAGTTGGTCGAGTGATCCCACGTCCACAGCGCCCGGTAGGGGAGGCCGGGGGCAGTCTCCAGGTCGACGGCGGCGAGGTCGGCGCCCGAACCACGCGGCGTAGTGTGGCGGGCGAGCAGCTCTTCCACCCCGTAGATCACGCCAGAGAAGGGACCACCCCTCACCTCGACCGTCGGCGCTCCCTCATCGCCGCGGACCGTCAGCGCGAACCCGCCCTCCGGCCGATCGGATTCTGTCCGGAGGCTGATGAACGGCGTTTCCGGAGGCACGGACCCACGCTCCTGCGCCGGGGCGATGTCGAACCAGTCGATCCCGGACAACTCTTGGCGCAGCCGGCGGGCGGCGTGCGGATGCTCCGCGGCGCCGGCAATGCCGACCTTGCCGACGAGCCGGACCGTTTGCGGCTGATCCCCCATCGCTGACACGGCGTCTCCTCCCGTTCGTTCAGACGCGCAGCCGGTGACCGCAATGGTGACCACTGGACCTGATCGCCACGATCAAGCACCGCGGGAGCACCGAGCGCGCGGCGTCGAACAACCGGGGGTCGAGCCGCATGGTAGCGCAACCGGTCATCGACCAGACTCCCCGGTCGCCAATCGTGACCGAGACGGTCACGCGGCAACGTCCACCCCACGCCGAGATCTGCCCGCGGACTTGACCTGCGGCTGGAGGGGCACGCCGGGACGCGCCAGTTGCGACCGGAGGACGGTCACCTTGGCGATGCTGCCGGACGAAGCCCCGACTTAGGTCGGCTTCCGCCATCGGGGAGAGCGCCCTGTTGCGGCGGGGGCAACGGGACCAACAGCAACGCGTGTTTCTGGATGGAACATGGTCCAATAGCGGGCGAACCGCTACCGTGGTCGTGATCGCCGGAGCGGAACGGCGCTGGACCGGCTCGACCGAACGAGAGGAGTCGTGGCGATGGCAGTTCGAGCGACGGGCGAGCCGGTCGGGGTGGGAGATTCGCGGCCGGCGGGCGGCGATGGCGGGCGCCGCCGGCGGCTCGACCGGATCGCCCTCGCGGCGATCGGCGGCGTCCTGGTCGCCGCGCTCGCGGCGCCGGCCATGCCGGCCGGACCGACCGCGCCGCGGGCGACGGCCCAAGAAGCGACCCCGACGACCGCGGCGGCCGACGCCGGCCCGGCGGCGGCGGCCGACCTGGCGGCGCTGACGCTGACGGCGGACGACCTCGAGGCGGTCGGGCTGGAGGGGTTCGGGATCGCGGGCGGGAGCATCTCCACCCTCGAGGCGGCGGCGAGGGGCGCGGCCGAGGCGCGGGGCGGGGAGGACGAACCCGTCGCCCCCTACCGCACGGCGCTGCTCGAGGCGGGGTGGCGGCGAGGCGTCCAGAGCACGCTGGCGGTCCCGCGGTCGGGCGAGCCGCGCGTCTTCGACCGGAGCGTTAGCTCCGCCATCGACGAGTACGACGACGCAGCGGGGGCGGCCGAGGGGTTCGCCTTCCTCAACGACGAGACCGCCTACCGCGAGGTCGAGGTCCGGCAGATCCGGGGGACGCGGTCGTTCGGCGACGAGACGGTGGTCTACCGGTTCCGGGGGGCCGCCGACGACACCGGCGAGCCGTTCCAGGGGGCCGGGCTGTCGTTCCGGCTCGGCAACCGGGAGGCGAGCGTGATCGTCTACGACTGGGACGGGGAGGCGGTGGCGATCGAGACCGTCAACGCGCTGGCCGCCCGGCTGCTGGAGCGGATCGAGGCCGGCCTGGGCGAGGAAGCGGGGCTGAGCGGGTCGGCCCTGGTGCTCGACGGGGCGAGCGTCGACGACGGCTACGCCAACTACCTCCTGCGGGCGGGGGAAACGTTCCCGACGGTCGGCGAGACGGCGGCGGAAGCGGCGGCGCTGCAGCCGGCGGCGGCGCGCGAGACATTCCTGGTCCGCCAGTACGTCGCGGCCGGGAACCCCGACGACCTGGAGGACGACGCGGTCTACGCGGTCTGGCTCCACCGCTTCCCGGAGGCGACGGACGCGGCGGCCTGGCTGGCGGGGGAGCGGGAGGCGGCGGGGATCTACGCGGCGCCGGTGGTCGGCTTCGGGGAGGACGGCTTCGCCTATTCCTACGCGGTCGGCGAGGGGGCGGCGGCGCGGCGCGGCTACGTCGGCTCGACGCGGGCGGGCGCGGTCGGGCTGACGATCGAGGTCGGCGGCCCGCCGGAGGCGCCGCTGGCGGCGTTCCAGGAGCTGGCCGCGGCTCAGTTCGCCTGCCTGGCGGCGGCCGACTGCCCCGGCTTCGTACCGGTCCCGTCGTCGTGGACGGGGACGATCTCGGCAGCGCCGGCGGTGGACGCGGAGGCAACCCCGGTCGCCGGGACGCCGGCACCCTAGCCGGCGCGAGCGTGGTCTCCTCCGGAGTTCGGTTGAGACGGCATCCGGTTGAACCGTTCCACTATCGGCCACGGGCCAGGCTCCCCTCTCCCGAGCACGAGGCCGGGGCAAGGAGGCTGGGAGCCTGCCCTGAGCGGCGCCGAAGGGGTGAGGGCCTCTAGCGGGAAGCGGAACCAGTCAACCGAATTACGTACCATACGAACTCCGGTTGGACCGTTCCGCTCTCGGAAGTGGGAACGTCTCCCCTCTCTCGCGCACGAGGCCGGGGCAAGGGGGCCGGGGGTGAGGACTTCTCTCCGGCAAGGGGAGGACGCCCCATCCGGCCCGACCGCGGGCGAGGCGCGCGCCGAATCAGGGGGCGGGGGAGGGGGCCGAGAAGTATTCGACGGCGGTCAGGCCGGCGTGCTTGCGCGCGGTCAGGCGGCCGGGGAAGGGGGCGCGGTAGGTGCCGGAGGTCGGGGCCACGTCGCCGTAGTCGCGGCCGACCGCGACGGTGACGTAGTTGAGGCCGGGCCGGGTGCCGTGGGTCGGGTCGAAGGGGTGGGCGATCACCCGGCCGGGGTGACCGGGGTCGGGCAGGAGGACCTCGACCCAGGCGTGGGTCCCCCCCTCCCCCAGCAGGTGGCCGGAGACGTAGCGGGCGGGGAGGCCGAGCAGGCGGCAGAGGACGAGCATGACGTGGGCGTAGTCCTGGCAGACGCCGCGGCGCTGGGCGAACGCCTCGGCCGCGGTCGTCCGGACCCCGGTCGAGCCGTCGGCGTAGGACATCTCGGCGAAGACCCAGGCGTTGATCCGGGCCGCCAGCGCCTCCTCGTCGAGGGCCGGGGCAGCGCTGGGCGCGGGGCCGGCGGCGTGGGGCGGGGCAGCGTCTCCCGGGCGCAAGGCGGCGGCGGCGGCGCGGAGGGCGGCGTCCGGCTCGGTCAGGCGGGTGGGCTCGCGCAGG
>JBBSNJ010000014.1:0-14042 GCA_038232775.1 Thermomicrobiales bacterium | reverse complement strand
CTGACTTGTGGTGGTGACCGAAGCCAAGGGGGCCCGGTCCTCAGAAGAGAGACCGGACTGCTCTACCAATCCAGCCACTACCTTCCCTATCGACAAACCAAACTCCCAATGGCGATTGTTTTCGTAGTTCTTTGAGAGCGTTACGTGATGGTCGGCGTCCAAGCCCTGAATACCGGCGAGGGCATGGATTTGCGCCACCTCACTCGCGTCAAGCGTCCACTCGGTGGAGATTGCATTGTCTACGGTATTGGTCTCGCTGTACTCGGACCAGTGCAGGCGTGGGTAGTCCGTATCATGAAAATCGGCGCGATCTGGATCAACCGAGTTGAGCCTTTCGAGCGCCTCAAGGATCGCGGTCTTCCCCGACTCGTTCTTACCCACCAGGCATGTCAACCCGCCGACATCGAACCACTCGGAATCGAGCACGGACTTGTAGTTCGTGACCCTTACTCGTTGAAGCTTCATTGCGGTCGCGATCCCTCCCTCGCCCACCCGTTGCAAAGCATTCTAACAGAACGAAACGAGTGTTCTGGTGCAGCAGCGTAGGCGAGGATCCTCATCTAGCCGACCGACCGTCCAGGATGCCTATGGTGACGAAGCGCTGTTCGTCCAAACGCTGGCTTGTCGCGTGGGGCGTGTCAGACCGGGAGCAGGGCGAGCGCCGCGTTCGCGCCGCGCCGGCGGAACTCGGCGACGACGCGCTCGACCGGGCGCAGCGCGGCCACGTAGACCGGGAGCCCCGCCTCGACCTGGAGGTCGACGAGCCGATCGCCGTAGCGGTCGACCACCTCGTCCGTGTCCTCGACGTCGACCATGGCGACGAGGTAGATCCCCGCGGGGTCGTCCCCTTCCTCGACGACGAACGTCGCCTGGGGGTAATGCTCGGCGATCAGATCCCGGATCTCCGCAATGGCCGCGGCCATGACGGGGGTCAGCGGCAGCCGGTGGTTGGCGGCGGTCATCGGTCGACACCTTGCGGAGAGAGGACTGCCCCGCGACCGTTCAGCCGCGTGGCCAACGACGGGAGCGGAGGCACTCTCTGATGCCTCGCCCACCCGCCAGAGCCTTATGGTATTCGATCGATTGAAGTGGGACCGGCGGTCGCCCGGACCGCTCGGGGATCAATCCCCGAGCTACGGCGACGAACCCGGCTGAAGCCGGCTGGGGCGGAGGGGCAGGCTCGGGGGCGGCGAGGGGGAATGAAGAGACCCTGCTCAGCCGCCCGGCCCCTTGCTCGGGTCGCTCCCTCATGGCCGCGGCGGCCGGGCCAGCAGCACGGCCGCGGTCGAGAGGGCCGGCAGGACGGCGATCGCCCAGATCGCGACCCGGTAGCTGCCGGCGAGGTCGGCGGCGAGGCCGAACGGGAGCGGGCCGAGGGCGGCACCGACGAAGGCGACGGCGAAGCTCAGCCCGAGGATGCCGCCCAGGTGCTGCCGCCCGAAGAAGGCCGGCCAGGCGACCTCCGCCGCCAGCAGCCAGGTCCCGGTCGTCAGGCCGCGGAGGACGCCGAACACGATCGCCAGCCCGGCCGAGTCGGCGACGGCGAGGCAGACGAGGGCGGCGGCCAGCATCGCCTGGCCCAGGGCCAACACCGGCCGCGGTCCGACGCGGTCGGCCAGCCAGCCGGCGACCAGCGTCGTCGGCAGCGCGACCGCCGACTCCAGGGTGAAGGTCAGCGCCGCCGCGGTCGGCGTCAACCCCGCCTCGGTCAGGATCGAGATCTGGTTGAAGCTGAGGCCGTTGGTGACCAGCGCCGGGACGAAAGTCGCGCTCAGCAGCAGCCACATCGCCCGCGTCCGCAGCGCCTCGCGCCGCGTCCACGAGCGGGCGGCCGTCCGGTGGAGCGGCTCGACCGCGTCGGGCGCGTCGTCGAGCCGGCGGCCGTCCGGGAACTGCCCGACGTCCTCCGGTCGGTTGCGGACGAGAACGAACGCGAGCGGGACAAGGAGGGCGACGGCGAGGGCGTTGACCCGCCAGGCGTCGCGCCAGCCGATCTGCGCGATCAGCAGGGCGTTGGCCGGCGGCACCGCCGCCATGCCGAGCATCTTGCCGAGGTTAACGATGCTGACGGCGCGCCCCCGCCGCCGCAGGAACCACTGCGAGACGAGGGTCCGCGCCGCCAGCGTCAGCACGCTGGCGCCCGTCGCCCGCAGCAGGGTGAAGCCGACGAAGAGCGTCAGGGGACCGACGACGGCCCCCATCGCCACCAGCGCGGCGACGTAGGCGGCGGCGGTGATCGTCATCACGGCGCGGTGGCCGCGCCGGTCGATCAGGCTGCCGACCAGGAAGACGGCGCCGGCGCCGACCAAGGTGGCGGCGGTGTAGGCGAGCGCGGTCAGCGACCGCGACAGGCCGAGCTGGGACAGCATCGGATCGATGAAGACGGAGAAGCCGTAGGTCTGGGCGGGGGTCGACAGCAGGAGCACGCCGCTGGCGACGCCCAGCATCGTCCAGCCCGAGAAGTGCGGGTGGGAGCGGGTGGCGGGGCGGTCTCGGAGCGCGGCGCCCAAGCGAGCCCTCCTGGAGGCTGATCCGGAATCCGGGTGATCAGTGGCGTTAGGCGGAGAGCGGCCCTCACCCCCCGCCCCTCTCCCGCTGCGGCAGGAGAGGGGAGCTCGATCCGCTGCCGAGAGCGGAACGGTTCAACCGGACTCCGGATGATTCCTCGCCGGGTCGCGGCGATGAGCCGATACGCCCGCCTCCCCGGTTCCGGCGGGTGACAATCGATCACCGGGGCCTGGACACCGGCACCTCGGCGCCGGCCACCGGCTCCACCGCCCGTGCCGGGGCGCCGGCCCGTGCTCCGGCACGGGCCGGCGCCCCGAGTAGCGGGCGATGGTCCGCCGGGCGGAGGCACCAGCCTCCGCCCGCTGGCGGGCGGGCGACCCGGTCGTCCGCGTCCTCGACCCGGCCGCCCGATCGACGGCGACGCCGCCGTTCGCCTGGGTGCGGCCCGAGCCCGGCGGCCGGTCCGCCGGGCTCGAACCGAACGTCGTCGCCGGCGAGGTGGTGCCGGCCGCCGAGGGGCGACGGCAAGCCGGGGCACGGGCGGGCGGCGACGACGTGGCTGCCGACGAGATCGCGGGTGCACCGCCGGCTCTGATCGAACGGACCGCCAGGATGGTCGAGCGGCGGCGGGAGCGCGTCGGTATCTCCGCCGTCAGCGTCGTTGGGCCGAACCGTGACCCGTGGGCCCCGGTCGGGGCGGGGCTGGCCGGACATCGGGTCGGAGTCGGGGGGGGAAGGCCGCGACGCCGGTCCTCCCCCCGGCCTTCCGCCGGGCGCCACGGGGGACGGGTCGGGTATACGGAATCCGGGTGAATCGTGGGTGGTCCCCCGGCGGTTCGCGACCCCGCTCCCCTCTCCCGCGCACGGGACCGGGGGAAGGGGGCCGGGGGTGAGGGCGTCTCTCCGGGAAGCGGCAGTGATCACCCGGACTCCGTATTAGGCGGCGGGGCCGCCGAGCTCGAAGCCGGCCAAGGTCTCGACCGCGGTCAGCAGCGCCGAGTGGTCGAGGTCGCCGCCCCCCGCGGCCGCCACCGCCTCGAAGAGCTGGGCGACGACGGCCGTGGTGAGGAGGGGGACACCCTGCTCCTGGCCGGCGGCCAGGGCGATGCCCAGGTCCTTGCGGTGGAGATCGACCCGGAAGCCGGGCGCAAAGTTGCGCTCCAGCATCGTCGGCCCGCGCAGCTCGAGCACCCGGCTCGCCGCCAGCCCGCCGCCGAGCACCTGGGCGATCTTGGCCGGATCGACCCCCGCCTTCGCGCCGAGCACCAGCGCCTCGCTCAGCCCGGCGTAGGCGACGGCGACCATGATCTGGTTGCAGGCCTTGACCGTCTGCCCGGCCCCCGCCTCGCCGACGTGGACGATCGTCTTCCCCATCGCCTCGAATAAGGGCATCGCCCGCGCCACGTCCGCCTCGGCGCCGCCGACCATGATGCTCAGGGTGCCGGCGATCGCCCCCTTGTCGCCGCCGCTGACCGGCGCGTCGAGGGCGCGGGCGCCCCGCTCGGCCAGCGCCGCCGCGACCTCGACCGCCGCCGCCGGCGCGATCGTACTCATGTCGACCAGCAGGTGGCCGTCGCCCATCGCCTCGAGCAGCCCGTCCGGGCCGGAGACGACGTCCCGCACGTCGGGCGAGTCGGGCAACATGGTGACGACCGTCTTGGTCCGCTCCGCCACCTCGCGCGGGCTGGCGGCGGCAGCGACGGCGCCGTCCGCCTCGGCCACCAGCTCGTCGACCGGCCCCCGGCTGCGGCTGTGGGCGACCAGCCGGTACCCGGCCTTGACCAGGTTGCGGGCCATCGGTCGGCCCATGATCCCGAGCCCGACGAATCCGACCGTTTCCCGCCCTGCCTCCGCCATCGTCCGCTCCTCTCCGCTCCCGCTTCCGCTCCGGTGGCGCCGCTCCGCGCCGCGTTGTTATGTCCAGTAACTCCAGTCGCGGAGCCACCCGAGCGAGTCCTCGGTCGACCCCAGCGGCTTGTATTCGAGGCTGACCCAGCCGTCGTAGCCCGCCTCGTCGAGTGCACCCAGCGCGAACGGGTAGTTGATCTCGCCCGTCCCCGGCTGGTGGCGGAGGGGGCTGTCGGCGATCTGGACGTGGCCGATCCGGTCCAGCCGCCGCTGGAGGGTGTCGACGAGGTTCCCCTCCATCCGCTGGGCGTGGTAGAGGTCGTACTGGAGGGCGAGATTGGGGTGACCGATCCGCTCGACCAGGTCGAACCCCTGGCTCGGGGTCGTCAGCAGGAAGCCGGGGGCGTCGAAGGTGTTGAGCGGTTCGACCACCTGGCGGACGTTCGCCGCCGCCGCTTGCTCGGCCGCGTGGGCGAGGTTGGCCTCGACCGTCGCCCACTGCTCGGCGAGCGGCACGTCCGGCAGGGTCAGCCCGACCAGGCAGTTGAGTTTGCCGCAGCCGAGCAGGGTCGCGATCTCGAGGGCGCGGGCGACGCCGTCGCGGAACTCGTCGACCCGCGCCGGGTTGTTGGCGAGGCCGCGCTCGCCGGCGGCGAAGTCCCCCGCCGGCAGGTTGAAGAGCACCTGCTCCAGGTCGTTGCGGCGCAGCGCGTCCTTGATCCCCGGCACGTCCTCGGCGTAGGGGAACAAGAACTCGACGCCCCGGAAGCCGGCGGCGGCGGCCCAGTCGAACCGCTCCGGGAACGGCGCTTCCGTGAAGAGCATCGACAGGTTCGCGGCGAATCGCGGCATGGAGCCTCCCGTCCTCGCGTCGCGCGGCGAGCGCGGATCGTCCTCCAGGGCATGCTAGACGGAGCCGGGGCGGGGGTCAACGCACCCCTGGGCGACGGCGGGGCTGGTCGTTCTCGATCGATCGGCGCGGAACGCTGGACCGGGCCGAACCAGGGTCCGGGGCGGGGTGGGCGGGGCCGGGGCGCGGGCGCGCGCTACGCCTGGTCGAAGGCGGCACGGGCGCGCTTCGGTTGCAGATAGCGCCAGCGGGTGACCGGGTCGGTGACGGCCCGCGCCCAGTTGGCGAGCAGGTTGAGCGAGAGGGCGGTCAGGAGGATGGCGAGACCGGGGAAGGTGACCAGCCACCAGGCGGTCGTCACGTAGCCGCGGCCTTCCGCGAGCATCAGCCCCCACGACGACTGTGGTGGGCGGATGCCGAGGCCGAGGAAGCTCAGCGAAGCCTCGGTCAGGATCATCGTCGCCACCTCGAGCGTGGCCAGAACGAGGATCGGCGACAGCAGGTTGGGGAGGATGTGGCGGAAGAGGATGCGCCGGTCGGAGGAGCCCATCGCCTGCGCCGCCTCGACGAAGACGTCCTCCCGGTGGGAGAGGACCAGACCGCGGCTGACACGAGCGTAGATCATCCAGCGCGTCACCGCCAGGACGAAGATCACCTTCCAGACGCCGGCGCCGAGGACGTAGAGGACGACGAGGGCGGTCAGCAGCGACGGGAACCCCATCTGCAGATCGACCAGCCGCATGATCACATCGTCGACGACCCCGCGGTAGTAGCCGGCGACCAGACCGACCAGGACGCCGAACGTCCCCGACAGCAGCACGCTGACGACGCCGACCGCGAGCGAGATGCGCGCCCCGTAGAGCAGCCGGCTGAGCTCGTCGCGGCCGAGCTGGTCGGTCCCCAGCAGGTAGGGAACGCCGCCGTCCTGGGCGGCGGTCAGCGGCGGTTGGTTGCGCAGCATCAAGCCCCCCGCCTCCGGGTCGTGGGGGGCGACGACCCCGGCGAAGACCGCCGCCACGAGCAGCAGGCCGAGGAAGAGGGCCGCGGCGAAGGCGAGCTTGTCGGAGGAGAGGGCACGCAGGTAGAGCCGGAACCCCTTCGGCCGCGGCGGCAGGGGGGCGGCCGCGGGGGTCGGCGCCCCGGCCGCGGCGGACCGCGCCAGCCGTCCCAGCCCGCTCATCCGTAGCGCACCCGCGGATCGATCAGGGTGTAGGCCAGATCGACCAGCAGATTGACGGTGACGATCATGACCGCGATCGTGATCACCGCCGCCTCGATCAAGGGCAGGTCGCGGCGCTCGATCGCCTGGATCAGGAGGATGCCGACCCCCGGCCAGCCGAACAGGGTCTCGATCACGACCGCGCCGTTGAGGAGGGCGGCCGCTTCGTCCCCCATCATGGTCACGATCGGGATCGAGGCGTTCTTGATGGTGTGGAAGAAGACGACGACCCGCTCGCCGAGCCCCTTCGCCCGCGCCGTCGTCACGTAGCCCTTCCCCAGCTCGTCGAGCATCGCGCTGCGCACCACCTGGCTGACGCGGCCTATCGGGCGGACGGCGAGGGCGGCGGCGGGAAGGATCACGAACGGGACCCCGCCGAAGCCGGAGGTCGGCAGCCAGCCGAGCTGGACGGCGAAGACGAGGATCAGCATCAGCCCGAGCCAGAAGTCGGCGGTCGAGACGCCGGCCAGGGCGACCACGGTGACGACCCGATCGGCGAGGGAGCGCGGCTTGACGGCCGAGACGACGCCGAGGGCGACGGCCAGGGGGATCGCCACCAGGAGGGTGAACCCGGCCAGGTAGAGGGTGGCCGGCACCCGGTCGAGGACGATCGGCAGCGCCGGCACCCGCTGCCAGATCGAGTCGCCGAAGTCGCCGCGCAGCAGATCCGCGACGTAGCGGCCGAACTGGACGGGGAGCGGGGCGTCGAGCCCGAGCGAGGCCCGCAGCGCCTGGACCTGCTCCTCGGTCGCCTCCGGCCGCAGCATCAGCCGGGCCGGGTCGCCGAGTTGGTGCGTGACGAAGAAGACGACGACCACCAGGCCGACGAGGATGAAGACGGAGTGGACGAGCCGCCGGATCAGGTAGCGGGCGATGGCGCTCCCTCCTCCTCGAGCCGACGACCCGCCGAGGCCCCGGACCGCGACGTCCCTCCGGCGCGGGCCGAGGCGCGCACGCCGGCAGTCGGCCGCGGGGGGGAGCGCCGGGTTGCGGACGCCCTCCGCCCGGCGGCGCGACCGCCGCGCCTAGGTCAAGCGCATCTCCTTGATCAGCATGAAGCCGTCGAGCCGCGGCTGCCACTCCAGGTTGGCCGCCAGCCCGTAGTTGAGCGGCATGTGGATGATCGGGATCGCGCCGTAGTCCTCGTAGAACATCCGGGTGACCTCTTCCAGCGCCGCCTGCCGCTCCTCGCCGGTCAGCGGGATGGCGGCCGCCAGCGCCTCGTCGAGGGCGGGGTTGCAGTAGGTGGAGGAGCCGCCCTCGCAGCTGTAGTAGGCCTGGGCGGTGCTGCTGACGTCCATGATCTCGTTGCCGTGCGGGTTGGTCCCGATCCAGCCCCGCTCCGGCGGCACGTCGGCGAAGTTGATGTCGTACTGCTCGTTGTACTGGGCGATCTCGATCACCTCGCTCGAGGCGTCGAGGCCGATCTCGTTCAGCTGGGCCGCCACGTACTGGGCGAACTCGTCGTTGCGCAGGTAGATCCCCTGGCGGGTGGCGACGACGACCGGGGCGTCGACCGGGACCCCGTCCGCCGCCGCTTCTTCGACCAACTGCTTGGCCTGGTCCAGATCGTAGGGGTAGGGCTCCAGCTCGGGGTTGTAGCCGGTGGCCGACTCGCCGACGAGCTGGGAGGCGGGCTCGCCGCCGCCGAACAACTGCTCGGCGACCGTCGCCTTGTCGATCGCCAGCCCGATCGCCTCGCGGACGCGGCGGTCCTTCATCGCGGGGTGCATCGTGTCGAGCCGGAGGAAGATCGTCTCGACGCTGGAGGCCGTCACGCAGTTCGGCGTGGTTTGGCAGTCTTCCGGCGCCAGGAACCGCCCGAGCGCCGCCTCGCCGGCGACGACCATCGCCGCCCGCACGGCCGACTCGGCGCGGAAGACGAACTCGGCATCTTGGATGTTCAACGCGCCGCGGGCGTCCTCGGCCGTCAGCCCCCACCAGTTGGGGAAGGCTTCGAGCCGGATGTACTGGCCCCGGTTCCACTCGACGAACTGGTACGGCCCGGTCCCGATCGGCTGGTCGGGCAGGGTCTCCGGCCGCTCCTGGACCTGGATCATGTTCGGGATCGGCGAGAAGTAGAGGCGCGCCGGGAGGATCGGGTCGGGCGCCTCGGTGACGACGTCGAGGGTGTACTCGTCGACCGCGGTCGCCGTCATGTCCGGCCCGACGTACTGGTAGATCTGGAAGTTGTTCTCGGGCGACCAGGTGTAGTTGATGCCGAAGGCGGCGACCTCGGCGTTGAACGGGTCGCCGTTGTGGAACGTCACCCCTTGGCGGAGGGTGAAGCGCCAGGTCGTCTCGTTCGTCTGCTCCCAGGCGGTGGCCAGCTCCCCGACCAGCTCGTTGGTCTCCGGGTCGCGGTTGAGCAGCGCCTCCTGCACGTTGCGGAGGACGGGGTGGCCGTCGGTGCTGTAGGCGCGCCAGTTCTCGAGGGTGTCGGGCTCGACCGTCATCGCCAGCACGATCTTGCCGCTCGGCGCGGCGGCTTGGGCAGCGACGGGGGGCCGAGAGCCGAGGAGCCCGACGGCCGAGGCCGAGAGGCCGAGCGCGGCGCCGCGGGCGACGAGGTCACGCCGCGAGAGGTGGCCCCTGGCCGCGGCCTCGATCAATCGGTCCATCGCTTGCGGGCGCTGCCGAGTCATGCGCGTCTCCTCCTCCGTGAGGGCGCCGCGGGAGCGTCGTCGCTCCCGCGGCACCACGTCCGCCGCTTGGCCGTCGCGTTGCTGATGGTCGCCGGCGGCGGTTGTGCGGAGCATCAAACACCGGGGGCGGCACGTTGTCAAACGGATGCGATCGGACGGAGGCCGGGGCGGGCTTCGCCTGCCGGCGAGGTCCACGCGATCAGCCCGGGCGCGGTGCCCTCCCGGTTCAGGCGAGGTCCGAGGCGACCACGGTCGCGTCCGGCCGCCGGAGCACCTCGGGCAGGAGGGCGGTGCCGAGACCCGGCCCGGTCGGGGGGAGGGCGTGGCCGCGCTCGATCACGATGTTGGTCGTCACCAGCTCCGGGTAGAAGGTGCGGATGAAGGCCCGGACGGTCTCCTGGTAGAGAGTGTTGGGGGCGTTGACGGCGAGGTGGAGACCGGCGAAGAGGGTGATCGGCCCGGCGCAGTCGTGGAAGGTGACGGGCAGGTGGTGGGCTTCGGCGATCTGGCCGATCTTGCGCGCCTCGCTGATGCCGCCGCACCAGGAGGGATCGACCATCACGATGTCGACCGCCCGCGCCTCGAGCAGCGGCAGGTACTCGTAGCGGGTCAGCAGCATCTCGCTGGCGAGGAGCGGGGTGCGGGTGCCGCGGCGCAGCTCGACCAGGGCACCGACGCTGTCGGGGCGGATCAGATCCTCGATCCAGAGCGGCTCGAACTCCTCGACCGCCTGGGCGATGCGGCGGGCGGCCGGCAGCGACCAGAGCCCGTGCCCTTCGACCATGATCTCCATCCGGCGGCCGACCGCGCGCCGGATGCGGCGGAACGGCTCCAGCCCGGCGTCGAGGGCGGCGAGGCTGATCCGCTGGCCGCCGGTCGCCGGCGCGTACGGGTCGAAGGGCCAGATCTTCATCCCCCCGATCCCCTCCGCCAGGAGGTCGGCGGCCAGCTCGTCGGCCCGCGTCATGAAGGCGTCGAGGTCTTCGTAGACGCCGGCCCGGCCGACCCCCTCGGCGCGATCGAGCGAGCGGGCGTAGACCGGGCCGGCGCAGGTGTTGTAGACAGGGACGCGGTCGTGGCTGGCGCCGCCGAGCAGTTGGTAGATCGGCATCCCGGCGGCCTGGCCGAGGATGTCCCAGAGGGCGATGTCGAGGGCGGAGAGCGCCCGCAGCTCGACCCCCTGGGCGCCGCAGCGGGCGGCGGCGTCGTAGAGCGCGCGCCAGTGGCGGTCGATCCGGAGGGGGTCTTGGCCGAGCAGCAGCGGCGCCGCGTAGCTATGGATGAAGCCGCGCAGCGCGTCGGGGGCGTACTTCGTCTCGCCGTAGCCGACCAACCCCTCGTCGGTCTGGAGGCGGACGAAGAGGAGCGTCGCGTGCTCCACTAGGTGGATCGTCTCGATCCGGGTCAAGCGCATGAGGAGCCTCCAGATGTTGGCACTGGCGCGGGTGCCGGCCGGAACATCGCGCTCGGCGCCCGCGCATCGGTCCAAACGCTGCCCCTGGGGCGGCCAACCGCCGCCCGTCCCCCAGCTCAGCCGCGCCCTTCCGCTGCTGCCTGGCGCGACGAGCGGCAGCTCCGTCCCGCATCGGTCTCGGTCCGCCGCTTGCCCCGACCGGGCGGCGAGGCGGTGGCACTCGTGCAGACCGCCCGCGCCCAACCGGGCGTCATTGGCCTTCCATCCGGCTCAACGTCTGGAGTGCCGGTCCACGCGGCGCTGCCTCGCCAAGCCGCACCCGGGTCGGCTGGCGCGACGGTCGGCGCGGTGTTTCCGTCGATGCCGTCGCCGCGCACCATGAACGCCTGACCAAAGAACCCGATCACGACACAGACGAGAGCGAGGAGTCCTTCGGTGTCGTCGATCACGTCGCTGATACAGAGCGTGCTGGTCGGCGATACCTCCGCGATCCACCTGGAGCCGTTCGGGCCGACGCCCCAACACGCGGGAGTCTCTCGCAGCCAGAGCACCGCCACGGCCCCGCCGAACCAGAGCAGAAGCCAGATGGTCCCCACCATCGAGCGTGCCGGGCGGAAGGCTCCGGTTCGGCTCCTGGCCAGCCACCATGCCGACAGCAGGCCAAGGCCCACGCCGCCGAAGACAAGCCCGACACCGCTGAAGATCGTCAACCCGCCGAGGCAGAGTGCCAGCACCCCGCTTGCCAACCAGATCGATCGCCGGCGCTCCGTGCTCGGGATGAGGAACGATGCCAGCGAGGCGCCGAACGGGGCCAGGAAGGCGACCGAGAACCCGAGTCCACCCAACGCTGTTGCGTCGCCGCTGCGTTGATCGAGCAAGAGCCTGCCCGACAGCGCGGCAAGCGCAAGCGCGACGAGGAGACCAACCGCGGTGGACCAGGCCGCGATCCGCATGGGGCGTTGTCGGCTGGCGGGAACCGATCTGCGGGACAGGGTTATCCTCCACGACGCGCGCCGAACCCCGGCCCCGAGTGCCCCGTCGCGGGTCGGACCTGGGGAGGCGAAGCCGCCCGGAGATGACGGCCCTGCCCTCCCGACCGCCCATCCCCAATCCTCCGGGGTGGTTCCAGTCCTCCTCACCACCACGGCTCGGAGCGGCTCGCGGGACAGCCGTCTGCGACCCCGCATCCGCGCCTCACCTGAACCGCTGGCAGCCGACCCGACCGTGGCCGCCGCGCTTGCGCCGCCGCCGGCGGTTGGTATGCTGGGGGCCGGGATTCTTAGCATACGCCGAAGCGGAGGAGGACCGGGTGCCGGAGCTGACGCCGATCGCGCCGGAGGTGCTGGAGTGGCTGCGCCGGGCGAGCACGGCGACGATCACCACCCAGCTCTTCAGCCGCGGGCTGCGCAACCGCTTCCTGAACGGGGTCGCCCCGCTCAACCCCGACCACTGCCGGTTCGTCGGCGAGGCGGTCACCCTGCGCAACATCCCGATGCGCGAGGATCTCGATCGGCTGGAAGGGTTCCGCGACCCGGCCCACCCGCAACGCCGGGCGATCGAGGCGGTCGGTCCCGGCCAGGTCCTGGTGATGGACTGCCGGGGGGACCTGCGCGGCGCCTCCGGCGGCAACATCCTGATCACCCGGCTGCGCGTCCGGGGAGCCGCGGCGCTGGTCAGCGACGGGTCGATCCGGGACTCGCCGGAGGTCTCCCGGCAGTCCTTCCCGGTCTTCGCCGGGGGGCGGTCGGCGAACCTGAACCTGGTCGTCCACCACGCCGTCGACATCGACGTCCCGATCGCCTGCGCCGGGGTCGCCGTCTTCCCGGGCGACGTCCTGGTCGGCGACGAGGAGGGGGTGGTGGTGATCCCCCGCCACCTGGCGGCCGAGGTGGCGCGGCCGGCGGCCGAGCAGGAGGAGCTGGAGCGGTTCGTCCTGGAGAAGGTCGAGGGCGGCGCGGCCCTGCCGGGGACCTATCCGCCGAACGAGCAGACGCTGGCCGAGTTCGAAACCTGGCGGCGGCGCGAGGCCGGGGGAGCGTAAGCGGCTGGTGCCGGGCGCCGCCGCCCCCTCGTCGCTTGGAACGGGAGCGAGTCGTCCGGGCGGGTTGGAGTGGGCGCTGGCCTCTTGGCACCGCCCCAAGCGCTCCCGCTTCGGCCGGAGTTGGCTCCCGGGCGTCGGAAAGGCAGATTGTGAGCGAGTACCGACCGTTCCGATTCGGTGTCCAGGGCCGGAGCATGGGGCCGCGCGACGAGTGGCTGGCGATGGTCCGTCGGGTGGAGGCGCTGGGCTACTCCAGCTTCCTGGCGCTCGACCACGTCGTCCGCGGCCTCGACCCGGTCGCCTGCCTGACGGCGGCGGCGATGGCGACCAGCTCGCTGCGGGTCGGCGGCTTCGTCTTCGACAACGACTTCCGCCACCCCGCCCTGCTGGCGAAGGCGGCGGCCTCGATCGACGTCCTCTCCGGCGGCCGGTTCGAGCTCGGGATCGGGGCGGGGTGGCTGAAGGAGGAGTACGACCAGACCGGGATTCCGTTCGACCCGGCCGGGGTCCGGGTCGCGCGGCTGGCCGAGGCGGTGCGCCTGATCAAGCGCATCTTCGCCGAGGAGCACCCCCTCTCGTTCCAGGGCGAGCACTACGCGGTCGCGGACTTGATCTGCCCGCCGCACCCCGTGCAGCGGCCCCACCCCCCGATCATCATCGGCGGCGGCAGCCGGCGCGTCCTCTCGCTCGCCGCCCAGGAGGCCGACATCGTCGGTATCACGACGCGGGCGCGGCCGGACGGGACCAAAGACACGGCCGATCTGACGGCGGCGGCGACGGCGGCGAAGATCGCCTGGGTGCGGGAGGCGGCCGGCGAGCGGTTCGCCGACCTGGAGCTGAACCTGATCGTCGGCGACGTGGTGCCGACCGCCCATGGCCGCCGGGAGGCCGAGGCGCTGGCCAGCCGCCACGGCGTCTCGGCCGACGAGATCCTCGATTCGCCGCAGGTGTTGGTCGGCGGCACCGACGAGATGGTCGAGCGGCTGCAGGAGCGGCGGGAGCGCTTCGGCTTCTCCTACATCGTCGTCATGGAGCCGAACCTGGAGGCGTTGGCGCCGGTGGTGGCGCGGCTGGCGGGACGGTGAGCCGGGCGCCGGGGGGCGGGCGGGGCACCGCCGGCGCGACCGCGGGGTGGGCGGGGCATGGCTGAGCGGGCGGGGGTGGCGGCGGCGCGGGTGCTGCGCGATCGCGGGGTGCGCTGGGCGTTCGGGGTGCCGGGCGAGAGTTTCCTCGGGTTGCTCGACGCGCTGCGCGAGACGCCGGAGATCCGGCTGGTCAGCACCCGCCACGAGGGGGGCGCGGCGTTCATGGCCGAGGCGGTCGGCAAGCTGACCGGCGTCCCCGCGATCTGCATGGGAACCCGCGGCGTCGGCTCGGCCAACTTGGCGATCGGGATCCACACGGCGTACCAGGACTCGACCCCGCTGATCGCGCTCGTCGGCCAGGTGGAGACCGAGTTCCGGCACCGGGAGGCGCTGCAAGAGGTCGAGCTGGCGGCGTTCTTGGGCCAGATCACG
>JBBSNJ010000013.1:0-14046 GCA_038232775.1 Thermomicrobiales bacterium | reverse complement strand
TGCGTCGCCGACTCGCGCTCAGCCGTGTGCGACTGCGCTGCCGTCCGCGTTGCCGTTCGCGTTGCCGTCGGCGTTGCCGTTCGCGTTGCCGTCGGCGTTGCCGTTCGCGTTGCCGTTCGCGTTGCCGTCGGCGTTGCCGTTCGCGTTGCCGTCGGCGTTGCCGTCGGCGTTGCCGTTCGCGTTGCCGTTCGCGTTGCCGTCGACCTCGCCGCCGTTCGCGTTGCCGTCGGCGTTGCCGTTGCCGTTGCCGTTCGCGTTGCCGTTGCCCTGCTGGGCGAGAGCTCTGTCAACGAAAACTACGCGGCCGAAGGACGCGGGACCCGCCGCAAACGCGAACAGGCTGATGACCGTCGCGACGACGGCCACCAGCCGCACCCATGCGGTAGTTCGTTTCGCTCGTTCCACGATACTCCCCTCCCCTAACTACGAACCCATCACGTATCCTATGTTGTATTTGGTTCGCGGTCAAGCGGGTGTACTCGTCCGGGACGTCCGCTACAGGTTGGACTGGCGGAGGGCGGCGGGGTGGGCGGCGGGGGTGCGGTAGCCGAGGGCCTGGTGCGGCCGGACCGCATTGTACGCGGCCTCCCACGCCCGCAGGGCTGTCCGCAACGGCCGCGCCCAGCGAGCACCGGTTGCAGCTTGTCCTTCCCCCAGCGCGGGAACTCCTCGCGGAGCGCCCGCACGGCCTCGGCCTGGGCGGCCGTCTCAGGTCGGCCGCCCAGGCCGGGAGGGGCGGTCCTCCAGCGAGCGCAGGTCGGTCGGGTCGTAGCGGCGGCGCCACCGGTAGCACGTGGAGCGGGCGATGCCGAAGCGGTCGCAGGTGGCGGCGACCGAGTGGGTGCGGGCGTACTCCAGGAAGTGCAGCCGGACCTTCGCCGTCCGGCTGAGCCCGGGGGCGCGGGGCAGCCGCCCGGCCGACCGGGGGAGCCGGTAGCGTAGGCACAGGCTGGTGCCGCCCCCGACCCGGCGGAAGCGACGGCGGACCGATTGGGTAGACTTGGCCACGAGGGGACCTCCTCCGACGGCTCGGCGATGCCACTCACCAAGCCCAAGGATACGGTCCCCTCGCTACCCCCTCACCTGTTGCACACCTTTCCGAACGAGAGCAGCGATCCACTCTGCTCGCCGTTGGCATGGGCGGCCGCGCCGCCGACGGCGGCGCGGCCGGGTACGGCCCCGAGGCCAAGGGGGCCGTCCTCCTCGCGCTCGTCAACGACTTCCGGGCCGCCAACGGGGCCGCGCCGCAGCGGCTGCCGTGGCCGCCGGGGGCCGCCGCGCACCACAGCCGCGAGGGGAAGGCCGGCGACGGCCACGCCGCCACGTGCCCTTCCCCGGGCTGGCCCCCCGGGCGAGCCTTAAATCGTGCTTTTTCTTTGCGCGCTCGACGAGCGCGGCGGCGTGCCGGGGGTACGTCATCCGATGGGGATGATGCCCAAGAGCGGGGGCTCGGGGGTGAGGTCCACCCGCACGTCGCGGATGGTGCCGAGGCGCAGGCCCGTCCCGATGCGGGCGTAGCGCTCGGCGGCCGTCGGGACGAGGATCCCCCGCGCCCCGGAGCGGCCGTCGACGGTGAGGATGCCCAAGCCGGGAGAGTCATCGATCGGGACGAAACGCCACCGCTCCGGCACCGGCTTGAGCATGCTTGAGCCGGTCCTCCCGGCGAGGCGCCGGATCGGGGTGCGGTTGGGCCGCAGCGACCGGATGGCTGTGGCCAGCTCCCGCTTGTTGCCCAGCACGTCGGTCGTGGGCCCGCGCCCCTCCTCGTCATTTCGGAGAAGGCCGTGCTGGCGGTCCCGTGGCGGCCGCCGGCCTCGGGCCTTGCCGTCGCCGTTTCGGCTCCGACGCCCGGCAGGGGGCAAGGGCCGCCCCCGGGAGCGCCCGGCCGCGGGCGCCGCGGGTCGGGCCTTGCCCCACCGACGCCATGTCGCCACGGGGGACGCCCCCGAGATGCCAGCGACGATCGGCGAGGTCGGTCTCCCAACCGACAATGACCAACAACGCAGTGGCCAAGCCCGACGAACCCAAGCGCGGCAACCGGCAACCGGCAAGCGGCAACCGGCAACCGGCAAGAGGAAGCCTGCCCTCCGCTCATGAACCCGTGGTCGATTGACCGCGGCGGTCTCCGGTGGTAGCATCACTTTGGGTTACCATGGGATGTGGGTGCCTGGGAACTTGAGGGGAGGGTCAGCGCGATGAACGGTCGGTGGTTCGAGAAAGGGATGATCGGTGGCACCATCGCGTCGGTGCCCGGGTTCGCCCGGTTGGGCGGCGCGGCGGCGAACGCGGTCGGGGATACCGGTGATGGCGGCAGCGGTGCGGCGTCGGTGGTGATCGACGGCGGCACCGTCACCTCCACCACCAGCCTGAGCATCTCGGCCGACGGCGGCACCGCCATCGCCGACGCCAGCGGGGGCGACTCCAACTTCGCCTTCGCCAGCTAGCGCACCGCTCGGGGAGGGGGCCAGCCAGGCTCCTCTCCCCGATCCACACGAAACCTGGCCTTCGGCCGGGTTTTTTTGAGCAGGCGAGGCGATCCCGCGCGCCCGACCGTGACTGCGGCGCGCTCCACGTGCGGCCGCGCCGCTCTTTAGTTCGCCCTTCCGAGGCGGGCCCGAGGCCCTGCGGGATGTCGACTCCGGCGCGGGAAATTGTCTAATTTCGATATCAAGAAGCCCCAATCGCTCCGGGAGGTGGTGCGCCCGTCGGCGAGGGTCGCCGGAGAGATCGCCCAAGCCCGCACTGAAGGCAGCCACCGGCGCGTCGACACCCCGGCCATTCCCGAGGCGTTGCCGAGACAGGGTGGTCCGGGCTGCGGGCCGGATCGAAGGCCGGGAGGGAAGGGGGAAATGGCCGCCGACACCAGGAGGTGTATCGACTCGACGCTTCGGCGAGATTGAGGCAATGCTCGTCGCACCCACGCACCCACGCACCCACGCACCCACGGGGATCGTGACAGTCGTGGTCTTCGCCGCCCGCCTCAACCACCCCGACGACCCAGTCGGTGCTGGCAGCCAAGGGGTGGTCGCGCCGCCTATCGCCCTCGGCCCCGGCGGCGCCGGGGCCGAGGGCAACGGGTGCCGGCGAGCCCGGATCGCCGGAGCTTGCCTATCCAAGGAGTGCTCGGTATCCTTGACTGACCATTTGACTATCCGTCGAGGAGCCCCGATGGCACGTTCCTCTTTACGCCTCGTCCGCCGTCGACTGCTGCGGCTGCTGGTCGCCGCTCCGGCGCTCCTCCCCGCGCTCCCGAGGCGCGAGGCCGCCGCCGGCCGCGGCTGGTGTCGCGTCGACCCGGTCGTCCGGATCGACGGCCAGACTGCCCACGCTTACGTCGCGGCCCGCGTCGACACGCCGAGCGAGGCCCGCGCCCTGGCCGCCGGCCCGATCCGGCTCCGCCTGCGGGTGCCGCCCGGCATCGCGGCGGACCACCTCGCCAGCGACCGCGGCTTCGGCGACGGCTACGAGGTCGAGATCGAGGCGGCGGCCGAGCTGGCGGCCACCGAGGAGGCGGTCCCGGTCGAGGTCCTCGCCTACGCCCCGATGGCGGGCGCGGTGCCGATCCGGGTCGAGTTCCGCCCGTTGGGGCTCGGCCGCCTGGGGCCGGGCGAGGCGGAGGGGACGGCCAACGCCTGGGTGGCGGTCCGGACCGGTGCTGCCCTTCGCCCGCGACCCGACCGACGGAAGAACGGGCGCGAGCGCCGCCGGAGGGCGCGGCATCGGCGGCAGTCGCGGGGCTGACCGCCCCCCACGGCCACGCCTGCTCCCTCGCCGACGATCGCGAGGGCGGTGCCGGTCGATCCCAGTTCGCGGTTCGCAGCCACTGAGGCAACCGGCGTCGCCCGACGACGATCACCACCCTCGAGGGCCTCGGAGCAACGGGAGCGGACCGCTCGAGAGTTGATCCGTCATCTGGATACGGGGATTGTCCCGACGAAACGGCGAGGCGTCGGGTTGCATCTCCCGATGCCTTGCCTCTTGGGGAGTTCCCCTCGGCGCTCCTGCTCTCGCAGAGCAGCTCGTCGTCTTTGCGTACCCGCTGGGTAGCCCAAAACGCTTCGCCGCGAGCGCCCCCGGGGGGTCGAGATCGACAAACGCTCCGGCTTCCTGCTCGTGGCTTCGCCCGGCAGCTCTACCGAGGATGGACGATAACCAAGGGGAGGAGCGCCAGCTAGGTTCTTCATCCCCAATCCGCACGCGCCCGGCCTTCGGCCGGGCGCGTTTCTGGGCGAGTCGATCTCATGCACCCGACCGTGACCGTAGCGCCCTCCACGCGTGGCCGCGCCGCGGTTCGCTCACCCGTCCCGGTTCCGATAAGGGCCCGGCGTAGCGAGCGACGGATGCGGCGCCCGCGTCACGTGAACGGTAACTAAGAGGCTATCCCGAAAGTGAACGAACATGGCGGACCTTGCGGTAGATGATGAGGCAGGCGGCGAGTTGGACGAAGCCCAGGTAGCGGCTGGCCCGCTTCTCCCAGCGGACCAGCAGCCGCCGGAAGCGGTTGAACCAGGCGTGGGTGGCCTCCACCACCCACCGCCGCGGCGGGTGCCGGTCGGGGTGGCCCGGCGGCGGCAGCGGGGCCGCCGCGATCGCCTTGGGCTGTGGGGGGTGTAGCCGCGCGCGACCGCCTGGTCGCGGCAGTCGTCGTAGTCGTAGCCGCGGTCGAGGACCAGCTGCGGCGGCCCGCTCGGCACCGGCTCGACCACCGTTGCGTCGAGCAGGTCGGCAAGCTTCTTCATGTCGTGCCGATTGGCCTCGGAGACGACGACCGCGACGGGGACGCCCGCGGCCTCGGTCAGCAGGTGGCGCTTGGTGCCCGGTTTCCCCCGGTCGGTGGGGTTGCGGCCGGTGGCCTCCGCCTCGCCGGCCCCCCCTTTTTGCCGAACGGGGCCTTGACCAGGCACCCGTCGGCGGCCTGCCAGCCCCAATCGAGGCCGATCTCCCCGTCGTACTCGCGCAACAGGACCGCCCAGGCGCGCTCCAGCGCCCCGGTCCCGACCCACTCCGCGAACCGGCGGTGGACCGTCGACCGGGGGCCAAACTCGCGGGGCAGAGCGGCCCACTGGCTGCCGGTGCGGGCCAGCCAGATCAGCCCGTCGAAGATCGCCCGATCGTCGCGGCGCGGCCGGCCGGGCTTCGTGCGCTCCTTATCGCAGGCCAGGACCGGCTCCAGCAGTGCCCACAGCGCGTCGTCGGCGCGCCAGATCGTCGGGTCGTCCTTGGGGGGCGTCGCCGCGGGCGCGGCGGGCGGCGGGGTCTCCATCCGCCGATCCGACCACGCCCGGGCACTTTCGGGATAGCCTCTTAGTCACGAGACGCTCTGCCCGCCCCGGTCGAACGGAACCGTCCCGACCTCGCCCGTGCCAAGGGGCGGGGTGGCAACGGAGCCTGCCCGAAGTCGGAACGGGGGCGGCACCAGGTCGTCCCCGTTCCGGCGCAGCAGCCCTTCGGCCGATCGCGCCCGAAGTTCAGGTCGGGGGTGCGCTCCGGGCGGCGGGTGAAACGGCCGGACGGAACCGGGTCTCCGAGCGAGACGGCGACGGGCTGGTCGAAGCGGCGGGGCTTGGGCGGGCCGGGCACGGAGCGCCCTCCTTTCCCTCAGCCTGCGTGGTCATTCGGCGGATGCTCGGCGTTGGGTACGGTGACGTAGCGGTAGAGGGTGGCGCGGGAGATCCCCAGCGTCTTGCAGATGTCGGCGATGCCGTGCCGCTTGTCGGCGTAGAGGGCTTGGGCCATTGCCACCTTGGCCGGGGTGTCGAGCGCCTTCGGCCGTCCCCCGAGCCGGCCCCGGGCCCGCGCCGCGGCCAGGCCCGCCCGCGTCCGTTCGCGGATCAGGTCGCGCTCGAACTCGGCCAGCGCCCCGAAGACATGGAAGACCAGCTTGCCGCCGGGCGTCGTCGTGTCGATCTGCTCGGTCAGCGATCGGAAGCCGATCCCCCATCCGGCCAGGAGGGTGACGACTTCGATCAGGTGCTGGAGGGAGCGGCCGAGGCGATCCAGCCGCCAGACCACCAGCATGTCGCCCGGCCGCAGGTAGCCCAGGACATCTTCCAGGACGGGGCGGTCCGCCTTGGCGCCGCTGGCGGTCTCGGTGAAGACCTTGCCGCAGCCGGCGGTGTGGAGGGCGTCGAGCTGGAGGTCGAGGGTCTGTTCCCCGGTCGAGACCCGGGCATAGCCAACGTCCATGCCCCTATCGTCGCAAAAATTGTCGTCGATCGCAAGTAGTGGAACGAAGATAGATAGCCGTCTTCTGAGACAGTCGCTCCTGCGCGAATCCGCTCATCGGTGGGCCGGACGGTCGGTGTCGCAAAAACGGTCGTTTTTGGGACACTGCGGCGACGCCGGCCCAACTGCCGGGGAGCGAGCCGGCGTCGGGACAGGGGGGCGCCCTAGCCGTAGGCGGCGGTCAGCTCCAGCTGGATGTTGTCCGGGTCGCGGAAGGCCAGGACGTACAGGCCGAAGGCGGCCCCGAGGTCGGTGACCTCCCCGTGGGGCACCCCCCGCTCGTCCAGCAGCCGCCTGGCGCGCTCGAGTTCGTCCCGGTCGGCCACCGCGAAGCTGAGGTGGTCGAGCCCGACGCGGGCCTCGTCGAAGCGGTCGCCGGCCGGGGCCCGGGCCGGGTCGGGGCTGGGGCCGATCCCCAAGCCGAGGCTCCCGTTGCTGAGGAAGACGCCCGCCGGGAGGTCCGTGACGAACGCGAACCCGAGCACCTCCTCGTAGAAGGCGCGGCTGCGCGCGACGTCGGCGACGGTGAGGCGGAGGTGGTGGACGGCGCCGGTGACGATCGGCCTCGGCATGGCGGGAGCCCTCCTTGGGGCGCGGGATCGGACGCGGCTAGGCCGGGACCTTGGCGGCCAGCCGCCCGCCGGTGACGGCGGTGAGGTCCTCGAGCACGCCGAAATGCTCGACCCGGAAGCCGCCGAAGGCGGGGTTGGCCGTGAGGCCGGCGACGAGGTCGCCCGCCAGGTAGGCGTCGGCGGCGGCGCGGTCGGCGAAGAGGTGGAAGCCACCGACCGTGGGGCCGTCGTTGAGCCAGACCTTGGCGTCCAGGCCGGGGACCGCCCGTAGGGCGTCGGCGTAGGCGGCGAAGGGGGCCGCCAGGTCGCCGAGCGCGGCGGTCGATTCGAAGGTGATCAGAAGCGCGTGCATCGGTGCCGTCTCCTTCGCGGTGGCGCGGGCGTGGCCCGCCGTTGGACCACCCGTCAAGTGTGCTCCCCGCCGGGCCGGGCCGGGTGGCCATCCGCCGGCCCGCGCGGTGTTTCGCAAACGGGCCAGCGTGTTGAACAAGGGGGCCATCGGATGAGAGGATGCCGCTTCCTCTGCTGACCCGCCATGTGGAAGGAGCGGCCGGCGATGATGGGCGTCAAGGAGCGGGTCTTTGGGCCACTGCCGCCGGTGTCGCTGGAGGACCTCGTCCCGCCGGACCACTTCTACCGGCACCTGGAGCGGACACTCGATCTGTCCTTCGTCCGCGATCTGGTCCGCGGGACCTACGCCGGCATCGGCCGCCCGTCGATCGATCCGGTCGTCTTCTTTAAGATGCAGCTGATCCTGTTCTTCGAGGGGTTGCGCTCCGAACGGCAACTGCTGCGGGTCGTCGCCGACCGGCTCAGCCTGCGCTGGTACCTGGGCTACGATCTGGCCGAGGCGCTCCCCGATCACTCCAGCCTCACTCGCATCCGCGAGCGGTACGGCGTGGACGTCGTCCGCCGCTTCTTCGAGGCGATCGTTGAGCAGTGCGTGCAGGCGGGGCTGGTCTGGGGGCAGGAACTCGACGTCGACTCGACCGACGTCGAGGCCAACGCCGCGCTCGATTCGCTCCAGCCCCGCTTCGCCGTCGAGGCCCACCTCGCCCGGCTCTTCGCCGCCGCTGACGGGGACGGCGACGACGATGACGGAGGGAACGATCGAAATCAGGAAGGCGGAGCGGCTGAGCCCATGCGCCTGCCGGTCGCGTTGACGGACCAGGCACTCGCCGATTTGGCCGAATGCGCCGCGACCCGGCACGACTGGATCGGCGAGGCCGGTCGCCCCGACCGCACGCGGACCAGCGGCGCCTACCGGCGCACCGCCGACTTCCGCGCCAGCGCGACTGACCCTGATGCTTCGCCGCTGCGGCCGACCGAGGGCCGCACGCGCCTCGGTTTCCACAATCACTACGTGGTCGACGGGGGGAAGGCGCGGATCATTCTGACGGCCCTGGTGACGCCGGCGGAAGTCCAGGACAACCAGCCGGCGCTCGATCTCCTCTGGCGGACGCGGTTCCGCTGGAAACTGCGGCCGTGTCAGGTCACCGGCGACAGCAAGTACGGCACGGTCGACAATGTCGTCGCCATCGAAGACCAGCGCATCCGCGCCTACGTGCCGTTGTCGGAGGCCGGCCGCCGGCCAGGTCTGTTCGCGGACACCGACTTCACCTACGACGCGGTGGCCGATGTCTACCGCTGCCCCGGGGAGCAGACCCTGCGTTTTAGCTCGCTGTGCGAGACCACGCGCCGACGCGTCTACGAGGCGCCGGCCTCGACCTGCCGCGCGTGCGCGCTCAAGGCGCAGTGCACCACATCGGCCCGCGGACGGCGGGTCGGACGTCATCTCAATGAGGCGTACCTGGAGCGAGTGCGCGCGTACCACACCACCGAGCCCCATGCGAAGGCGATGCGGAAGCGGAAAGTGTGGGTCGAGCCGCTGTTCGCCGAAGCGAAAGACTGGCACGGGCTTCGGCGCTTTCGGTTGCGCGGACTGCCAAAGGTCAACGGCGAGGCGCTGCTCATCGCGGCCGGGCAGAACCTCAAACGCCTGCTCAGCAAGTTGGGCTGGGGCCGCCGTCCATGGCCGAGCGGGGCGGCCGGCGTCGTGCTCCCGGCGGCGAGGCCGGCCGCAGTCTCCCCGCGCTGAGTCGGCGCCGCCGGTCATCCGGACTCTCATCCTGCTCCGCGCCACACCCCTTCAATCCCTTTTTCAACGGGCTGGGCCGCTTGTGGGACGCGAGGGGAGACGCCGCCGTGGACCGTGTCTGCGTCGTCTTCCCGCTCCTGCCAGGCAAGACCGACGCACCGATGTGGTCGCGGTCTTCCCTGCTCCCCGGTGGTCGGCCACATTTGGTGGGCACCACGGCGGCAACGGGGTCCCGACTGCGTCACCCGCTCGGTTTCCTGCTGCTCTGCTTCCTGCTGCCCTGCTTCCCGTTTCGGCAGGACTTCGGCACGTATTTTGGCCGCTTGTTCCCGTAATCGTTCGAACCCCTGACCCGATGTCCACACTGGTTCACGATCACCCGTTTCTGAGGGCACAGAATCGCGTAGGCCGCGCGTTCGCGCGGGAGACGGTCAGTACCTATCGGGCGCATCCGGTGCGGCAGCAGGCTCTACAGCGGCTCTGGAAGGGTTCGACGCTGGCCCGTCCCCCACCGCGGAGTCGATCCCCGGCTGCTCTTCAACACGCGAGATAGGGCGAACGACGGGACGAGGCCCGCAATCCGGACAAGATCCGCCGCGGTACCCGGGCCGATCACGGCCTGCCTACCACGCTCGTATCCCCCATCACCCACCGCGCTCGCCCTGTGGCGCTGGGGCGTCCGGCGCGGGTCGCAGGCCGACGAGCTGCTCGAGGGTGGCCAGGAAGTAGGGCATCTTGTTCTTCCGGCGTCCGCCGGAGCCGCCGCCCACGGCTTGCTTGCGGATCTGGGCGGTGGCCTCCTGGGTCCTGCTCCTTGCCTGGTAGAGGTGGTCGCCCCAGCGCTCGGCCGGGACGCGCACCGCCGTGAAGATGTTGAGCACCCGGGTGCAGACCTCGCCAGAAACCCCGGGACACATAGCAGTAATGTCGATGGCCGAAACGCCGGCGGTTGGGTGACGGCAAGTGCCGCTCACCTAGCGACATCGACCGATTGAGGCAGAAGCTCACGTCGATCGTGGGGTATCGCGCTATAGGGGCGTCTCCTGACGCCCTCCGCATCGGCCACGCCCCGCCAGAACATGCTGGCTCTTCCGCACTTGTGGTGAACCCGGCTCCGCGCGCCCAATGAATCGCCGGCGACTCCTCTTCATCTGCCGTGGTCGGGGACAATCCCCGTCCGACCGGTTCGCTCGCGCACCGGAGGAGGGGATGCCCCGTGTTCCCTGCCGGCTGTTTGGCCATCCCGCCGTCGCTCCACGTCGCGGCCCTGGCGCTTGGGGACGGCGGCCTCACGATCCTCGCCTCGTCCGAGGCCGATGATGCGCGCTGCCCGCTCCGCGGCCGTCCCTCGCGCCGCGTCCACAGCCGCTACCGGCGCACCCTGGCCGACTTGCCGCGGGCGGGGATGCCGGTCCGCTTGCGGGTGGCGGTGCGGAGGTTCTTCTGCGACGACGCGGCCTGCCCCCGCCGGGTCTTCGCCGAGCGCTTGGGGGGGGTCGCCGCGGCCTCTGCCCGGCGGACCGACCGGCAGCAGCAGGCGCTGGAGAGCATCGCCTTCGCCCTCGGCGGCGAGGCCGGGGTGCGCCTCGCCCTGAAGCTCGGGCTCCCCGTCAGCCCCGACACCTTGCTGCGCCTCGTCCGGCGCTGCCCCGAGGCCGACGTGCCCGTGCCGACCGTCCTCGGCATCGACGACTGGGCGATGCGGAAGGGGGTGACCTACGGCACGATCCTCGTCGACCTGGAGCGCCACCGCCCGGTCGACCTGCTGCCCGACCGGTCCAGCGGCGGTCTTGCCGCCTGGCTCCGGGCGCACCCGGGGGTCGAGGTCATCGCCCGCGACCGCGCCGGGGCCTACGCCGAAGGCGCGCGGGACGGGGCGCCGGACGCCGTCCAGGTTGCCGACCGCTGGCACCTGGTCGCCAACCCCGCCGATGCGCTCGAGGCGTTCCTGCTCACGAAGGGCGCGTGCCTCAAAGCGGCGACCACCGCGCTGCTCGACCGGGCAAGCGCCGACGATCGCCCCCGTTCACCGCCCGACGCGATGTCCCAGGGGAAGCGCCGCCACCCGCAGCCGGAGCGCTGGCGGGACCGGATGGACGCGGCGGCCGAGGAAGGGGTGACGCGCCGCCGGGCGAACTATGAGCAGGTGCGGG
Source organism: Thermomicrobiales bacterium (assembly GCA_038232775.1). GTDB lineage: Bacteria > Chloroflexota > Chloroflexia > Thermomicrobiales > UBA6265 > JBBSNJ01. Next base: position 2,998 of record JBBSNJ010000013.1, on the reverse strand, counting down.
CGCTCCACGCCAAGGGGGCGTGCGTGGCCCAGGCCGCGCGGACGGTCGGCATCTCGCGGATGACGGTCGACAAGTGCCTGCGCGAAGGCCCGCCCCAGCGCAAGCGCCGCACCGTGCGCGGCCAGCTGCGCGTGCTGGAACCGTACGAGCCCTACCTCCTCAGACGATGGGAGGAGGGCTGCCACACCGCGACGCGGCTCTGGCGGGAGATCCGGAAGCAGGGCTTCGCCCACTCCGTCAGCACCGTCCGCCGCTTCGTCGCCCCGCTGCGCCGCGAGGGTCCGCCCCCGGCCGGCCGGCCGCACACGGCGCTGACCAAGGCCCAAGGGCCGCCGCCCCGGCACGTCGCGGCGCTCATCCTCCGGCGGCCCGAACGGCGGACCGAGGAGCAGCGCGCCTACCTCAAGCATCTGCGCGCCAAGGACCCGACCATCGCCGCCGCGACCGAGTTGGCCGCCGACTTCCTCGTCATGCTGCGCCGACGGGAGGGCGACCGCCTGCCGGCTTGGCTGGACGAAGCGAGCCGGAGCGGGATCGGGGAGCTGGAGCGGTTCGCCGCGACGCTGCGGACCGACCTGGCGGCGGTCCGGGCGGGGCTGACGCTGCGGCACAGCAACGGGCAGACGGAGGGTCACGTCAACCGACTGAAACTGGTCAAGCGCCAAGCGTACGGGCGGGCGAAGTTCGAGCTGCTGCGCAAGCGGGTGCTGCGGGCGGCCTGACCTGTGCCGCCTTCCCCGAGCACCCTACCGGACCCTGCCTGCCATTCACCGAAAGTGCGGGAGAGCCACCACTTCATGACGAGATTTGCGCGGAGGAGCCCCGGAAGCGGGGCAGCGAGCTCCCCCCGTGGCGGTAGGGGACGATCCGGCAACGGCGCTCCATTTAGCTGAAGACCCCGCTCCGATATCGCCGCTTGACATAGGCGTGACCGGGAGCAGGATGGAATCGTAGCGCAAGACATACGCCCTTGCCCTTGGCCCGTTCCCTCAGGGATACCCCTTGGATGGCTAGCGCTTCGATGCCCTGCTCGCGTCGCTGGGCCGCGGCCGCCCTCCTGACCCGGCCACCCGGTACTGCTGCCTCGCCGCCCACTCGTTCAGTAGTCCGAGCAGCGCCGCGGAGGCGCGGGGCAGGTCGTCCGGCGGGTCCGCGACCGGCTCCCAGGGCCGGTAGCCCCGCTTGTACCACCGCCACCGACCGCTGGCGCCGACCGACTCCCAGCAGTAGTGGACCAGCGGGAGGTCGTCCCGGTCCTCCGTCGAAAACGCCGCCAGCTCGCGGAGCTGGTGCTGCAGCCCGAGCTCCGCCGCGGCGCAGGCGTATCCCCACATCTCGGCCGTCCACCCCGCCAGCTCGCGGGCGATCTCGTCGTTACGGATCGCCTCCGTCTTCGCCAGCCACAGCGGCGCCAGCACCGCCAGGTCGTCCCGGTGGATCAGCGTCGGGATGCCGAGCGCCTGCACCAACGCCGGCCGCCGGCAGTGCCGGCGCACCAGCTCGGCGTTGTCGGTCGGGTTCATGTAGCCTACCGGCTGCGCGACGGGCCGGCCGGGCTCGGCCGTGAGGGTCACCGGGGCGACGAAGACGCAGTCGGGGTCGAGCAGCAGCACCGTGTCCCCGAGCGGGCACGTCTCCTGCAGCCAGGCCTGCAGCGCGGCCGGCTTGTTGTACGGGTCGTAGTCGTCCCCCGTCACCGGGTGCGGGGAGTAGGGCTCGGTCTGGACCGTGCTGCCGAGGAAGGTCGTCGGCGCCGCCCACGCCGACCACAACCGGGTCAACGGGCCCGGCTGCCCGACCCTGCGATGGGAGTAGGCGAGGAGCTCGGCCTGCCAGCTCTGGTACCGCGAGCCGTCCGTGGAGAAGACGGCGTGGATCGACGGGACTGTGGCGGTCGTCGTCGCGGCACTCGCCGCCGCGCTCCTGATCGACCCGCTCCTAGTCGGCGTGCTGATGGTCACCACCGTGATGCTCCTGCACCGTGATGCTCCTGCGGCGCGATCGTCCCCGGTCCACGCCCTCTCGCAACGGAGCCCTACGCGGTCGGCCTCAGGCTGCTCGTCACGGAGTTCGTCTATCCGAGTCGGGAAGGGAGCGCGGCCCTCGCTCAGCCTCGCCGCCGGGGTGTCCACCGCGGCCGCCTCGGGTAACGCTGCTCGAAGATCGGGTACGCGACGATGTCGCCCCCGAAGCCGACCTTGAAGCGGTAGAGCCCTTGCCAATCGCCGCCGCGCGATCCCTGGGGGCGGTCCCCCTCGACCGGGGGCGGGTCCTCGTCCGGGATGCCCCACAGGTCGTACCGGGTGCAGCCGCGGGACCGCGCCAAGCGCATCGCCTCGAAGTGCAGGTAGGCCGTCGCCCCCGGCACGCGCAGATCCGTCGACGAGGCCCCGAAGTGATAGATCGCCTCGCTCCCGAAGCAGGTCATGATCAGCCCGGCCGCCACCCCCCCCTCGGTGCGCGCGAACAGCAGGACCACCTCGTCCGCGAGGATCCGCACGAAGTCCTCGTAGTACGAGAGCTCCTGGATGGCGAATTCATTGCGCTGGCCGGTCTCTTGGAGCAGGGCGTAGAACGTGGCGAGCGCGGCCGCGTCGGGCACCGCGTGTTCCACCACGACCCCGTGCCGCTGCCCGCGCCGGACGTTGAAGCGCGCCTGTTTGTGCATCTGGTCGAGGAGGGCCCGGTCGTCGAGCAGGGGCACCACCACTGTCCGGACCGGGCAGCACCACCGGTCCGTCCCCGGGACGAACCCGGCGGCCTCGTACGCGCCGGTCAGCTCGTGCGCAACCGCCGGGTCGGGCCGCACGTCGGGCTCGACGATCAGCCTGAACGATCCGTGGCCCGCGCAGGCATCGTCGACGGCGGCGAGGAGCTCGCGGGCCACGGCCGGCCGGTCGCCGCGGGGGCCCCGGCCCCGCGCCCAATGGCCAGCGGGGGCGGGGTCCGGGGGCCAGCGGGGGCCCTGCGCCCCCCCCGGGCCGGCCCGCCCGGCGCC
>JBBSNJ010000012.1:0-14178 GCA_038232775.1 Thermomicrobiales bacterium | reverse complement strand
CGGCGCGCTCGGGCTGGCCGCGTCCGACGCCCGACCCCCCCAGATGGCGCCCGGACCCACGCCCGCCGACGCCCCCCACGAAGCGGCGGAACCCGCCCGCCAGCTTTCGCCCGCCGCCCGCTGAGCCCGCATACCGGCACAGAACGGCGAGACGGCTTCCTCTCGGACCTGCCCCCGCGGCGGGCCGGGGGGCCGCCGGCTCCGCCCGCCCCGCTCCCTCCCTCAGGTTCGCCTCAGCTTTCGCCGCTATGGTGGAGCCGAAGGGTCGCGGCCAGCGCCGGCCGGCGATCCGCTGCTCGCGGCTCAGGGTGGGCCTTTCGGGGGCTACGCGGCCGACTTTGGCTCGAGAGCGAGGCGCGAACGCCTCGCCGGGTCGGGAGGATCAGGATGGAACCGAGAGCCCGTCGCGGCGTCACGCGCCGCTTCTTCGCCCGCTTGGGTCTCGCCCTGCCGGTGCCGCTGGCGCTGGCACGGTTCGGGCGCCCGGTCGCCGTCACCGCCCAGACCGAAGGGGAGGAGCCGCGCCTCCCCGCCACCCCCGCCTGCGGCGACGGGGACGCCGACGAGACACCGGAGCAGACAGCGGGACCCTTCTTCACGCCGAACTCGCCGCGGCGGGTCTCGCTGCTCGAACCGGAGCTGGCCGGGGAGCGGCTGCTCCTCTCCGGACGCGTCCTCTCGACCGGCTGCCAACCGGTGGCGGGCGCCCTGCTCGATTTCTGGCAGGCGGACGACAATGGCGACTACGACAACGTTGGGTACCGCCTGCGCGGCCACCAGTTCGCCGACGATGGGGGGCGGTGGGAGCTCGAAACGATCGTTCCCGGTCTCTATCCGGGGCGCACCCGCCACATCCACGTCGTGGTCCAGGCGCCCGATCAAGCGCCCCTGACGACCCAGCTCTACTTCCCGGGGGAGCCGGCCAACGAGAGGGACGGCATCTTTCGACCCGAGCTCCTGGTCGCCCCGGAGGATGACGCCGGCGCCGACCCAGCCGCCGCCCGCCGTGCCGGCTTCGACTTCGTGCTCGACCTCGCTTAGGCGAGCCCCGACGTGACCCGATCCGACCGGCGCCGAGGAGGAAACGATTCATGACGAGCTCCCGCATCCGTCGTCTCGCCGTCGCCCGCCCCGCGCTCGCTCTCGCCGCCCTCGCGGCGGTGGCCGCTCCCGCCGCCGCCCAGGACAGCCCGGCGCTCGCCCCCGGCGTCCTCGCCACCCCGGCCGCCGAACTTGACTGCGCGGCGACGCCGCCGGACCCGGCCGCCACCTACTCGATCGCCAGCGAGGCATCGGAGGCGCGCTACCGGGCCCAAGAGGAGCTGGCCAACATCGGCGCCACCGAGGCCGTCGGCCGCACCAACGCCTTCATCGGTCAGATTTTGTTCGACGACGCCGGAATGCCGCTTGCCTGCTCCCGCTTCGACGTCGACATGCGCACCCTCACCAGCGACAATGCCCGCCGCGACAACTACCTGTACGACAACACCCTGGAGACCGGGTCCTTCCCGCTGGCGACCTTCGTCCTGACGGCCGTCGATGGGCTGGAGGAGGGGCTGCCGGACGGGGAGGCGACGACCTTGACCTTGATCGGCAACCTGACGCTCAAGGACGTCACCCGCCTCGTCGCCTGGGAGGCGACCGTCACCCGCGACGGCGACGCCCTCTCCGGCCCCGCCCAGACCGAGTTCGAGATGCCCGAGTTCGGGATCAAGCCGCCGGTCGTCGGCCCTGTCGTCTCGCTCGACGAGACGGTCGCGCTCGAGATCGACGTCACCGCGAGCGTGGCCTAGGGGCGCGGCTCGGAGCCGGTACGGAGCCGCGCCGGCGTCTCGGCCCCCGGGCGGCGGCGCGCGATCACTCCCCTGGGTGATCGTAGTCGGCCCTCCCGAGCCATCGCCAACGTCCGGCTGGTTCCGTGCCCTAGCCGCCGAGACCGAGGTCGATCAGACCCAAGGCCGCCAGCGCCGCCAGCATCAGCGGCTGATGGAGCAGGTAGAAGACGAGCGAGTGGCGGCCGAGGAAGCGGAGGGGGCGCCAGAGCGGGGACGCGCCCCAGGCGGGCCGCAGCGACCCTCCGCGGCGGCCGTAGAGGACCGAGCCGAGGGCGACCCCGAGCAGGACGACGCCGAACCACGGGATCAGCGGCCGGTAGTCGAGCGTCGAGAACGACTCGGGCCGGATCCCGAGCGGCAGCAGCCACGAGCCGTCGATGCGGGTGGCCCGGACGACCGGCCCGGCGAGGACGAGTGCCACCCCGACCTGGGCCGCGGCCCAGGGCCGGCCGACGAAGGGGACGCCCAAAGGGATCGCGACTCCGATCAGGTGGAGGATGCCGAACCAGATCGGCCGGTCGGGGGCGAAGGCGAGAGTCGCCGCCGTCACGATCAGGCCAGCACCGAAGACGGTCCCGCCGCGGCGGAGCTGCTTGCGGAACAAGATCGCCCGCGACGGCACCCGGCCGGCGCTGAGCGCGAGCGAGACGCCGACGAGACCGAGGAAGAGGCTGGCGGTGATGTCGGCGAAGAGCCGCCAGCGCCCGGTCAGCGGCGAGACCGCGAGATTTCCGAACGCGGCCAGATCGAAGACGAGGTGATAGCAGGCCATCATCAGGACGGCGAGCCCGCGGGCGGCGTCGATCTCCCAGACGCGCGGCGGCGGCTCCGGTTGGGCGGTCACCGCTGGGGGCCGAGGGTCGGGGGTGGGACGGTGATCTCGCTCCGCCCTTAAGGGAGATGTCCCTCGGTCGGAGCCGACCGCGGACGCCGGACGCTCCGTCACGCCAGCCAAGCGGCGGGCTCGTAGAGGGCGGCGCGGAGGGCGGCCCAGAGCAGGCGGTACTGCTCCCACGGCTCGGCGGCGGCGACCCGGAGGGTGGTCGGGCCGAGCCGCTCGACGCCGGCGGCGCGGGCGGCGCGGTCGCACTGGGGCACGGTCACGAGATCGCCCTCCAGCCGCCAGGGTCGCTCCGGCTCGTAGAGCCGGGCGCGCTCCCGAACGGCGAGGGCGCGGGCCGCGGCGGCGGCGATCTCGGGTCGGGTGGCGGCCGGCGGGCGGCAGATGGCCGCGTTGCGGCCGCGCGCGTCCTTGACCGCGACCGTTTCGATCCCCTCTCCAAGAACGTCGCGGGCCTCGGCGCAGGTCGTGGTGTCGCCGGTCACGAGCAGGGTCGGGATCCCGAGCGAGGCGAGGACGGCGGCGTTGAGTCCGGTCTCGCCGTGGGGGCGACCGTTGAGCCGGAGTTCGGCGACGGCGGCGCCGGCGATGGTGTGGGGATGGATGGCGCAAGGAGCCTTGGCCATCGCGTGGTAGCCGACGAAGAGCGCGGCGTCGAACGGACGAGAATCGGCGGCTTCGACCTGGCAGTGCGCCTTGGCGTCGGCCGTGCCGGAGAGGAGCTGAGCGGCCGGGTGCAACTCCTCGATCAGCAGGTTGCGCATCGGCCCGTGCCCGTCGTTGACCAGGATGTCCGCCGCTCCGGCCTCGGCCGCGCCCTCGATCGCCGCGTTCGCGTCACCGGTCATTAGGCGCCGCCCGCGGTCGTACTCGCGCCCATCGGGCATCATCATCTCGGCGTGGACGACGCCGGTGATCCCCTCGATGTCGACCGAAACGTAGACGTTCACCACCGCCCCCCTCCCGCCGCTGGTCCGCTGGCCCCCCGACGCGGGGTCGCCGATCGATCCCCCCCGTCGTCTAGCCGGAGACCGCGCTCCGGTCGAGGGAGAAAGGGTAGTCGACCGCTGCGTCCGCCGCCGAGGCTGGTCGGGCAAGGGGCCGGTCCGGTGGGGGTCGAGGGCACGGTCGAGGACGGCGGCGCGAGCGGCCCCCGGCGTGTCCGGCAGCGGTGGCCGGAGGAGTCGGCTCCAATCCTGATTGCCCAGGGCAGTCCGCGAACCGTCCGGCTCCGCGGCCGAGGAGACCCCGAACCAATGCCGGCTCATACGGAATCCGGGTGAATCGTGGGTGTTGCCCCCGCGGTCCGCGACCACGCTCCCCTCTCCAGCGCACGAGGGAGGGGCCGGGGATGAGGGCTTCTCTCCGGGAAACGGAAGCGATCACCCGGATTTCGCATCAGGGGAGCGCCGACAAATCGACGGACTGAGCGAGGTCCGGGATGGGCGCCGTTCGGTGGAGAGCGCAAGCGAGCGCTCGACGCTGAAAAATGGTCTCAGGGTGCGTTAACCGATGGGTGTCTGGTAGGGGCGACGCATGCGTCGCCCGTTGACAGCCGAAGTGGGCGACGCGTGCGTCAACCCTACCTCGGGACGCGGCGGCGCTTCAGCCTCGACGCGTCAGGAGAGTCCTGTCCCGGATTTCGGCTGATCAGCGGTGCCTCGGCGCCGGCCCTTACCCCCCAGCCCCCTCTCCCGGTGCGCGGGAGAGGGGGAGCGACGACTGCATCCTTCAACCCAGGCGTCGGGTGAGGCGTCGTCGTGGGGGACCGAGCGCTGTTTTTGTCGCCACCGCACCCTGGTGGGAGGTGCCGGGAGACCTACAGTGCCCCCCAGAGGGTCTCGAAGGCCGGCGCGTCCTCGTGAAGGATCGACCAGAGCCCGCGCAGAAGCGGGAGGTCCGGGGCGGCGCCGGTCGCGGGGTCGGTCAGGTTCTGGGCGAGGCGGCGGCCGAACGCGGTCGCGGCGTACCCCTCGACGGTGATCCCCTCGTCGCGGAGGCGCGCCGCCGCTTCGCCCCCCGGCTGACCGAGGCCGATCCGCTCGCCGAGCAACCGGTTGCGGCCGGAGGTGATGGTGACTTGGAGGTCGCCGCTGCCGGCCAACCCGGCGACCGTCTCCGGTCGGCCGCCGGCGGCGGCGGCGAGCCGCCCCATCTCCGCCACCGCTCGCGGGAAGAGCGCCGCCCGCAGGTTGTGGTGGGGCACGCCCGAGTTCTGCTCGAGGCCGTCGGCGACGCCGAGGGCGATCGCGTAGGCGTTCTTCATCGCCGCCGCCAGCTCGACCCCGACCAGGTCGTCGGTCGTCTCGACCTTGTAGAGCTCGGTCGCGAACAGCGCGCGGGCGCGGCGGACGGCCCCCGCCGGCCCGGCGAAGACGACCGCGGTCGGGATCGCCCGCGCCACCTCGTTCGCTTTCGATGGCCCGCCGACCCCGACGATCGGGGCGCTGGTCCGCTCGGCGATCACCTCCGGCAGGAGGAGGGCGCCGTCCCCCGCCGGACCCGGATCGAACCCCTGGGCGACCGTCACCACCAGCGGCACCGCGGCCAGGAGCGGGGCGAGGGTCGCCACGACCGGCCGCACGCCGTCCGAGGTGACGGCGACGACGACAGCCTCGGCGCCGGCCAGCGCCGGCCCGGCCTCCGCGTCGGCGAAGACGCGAACCCCGTCCGGCAGCCGGCTCCCCAGCCGGGGGTGGGGACACCCGGCCCGCAGCGCGGCGACGATTTCGCCGTCGAGGTGGGTGCCCCACAGGCGGACATCGTGCCCATTCGCGGCGAGCGGGGTCGCCAGCGCCGTCCCCATGTCCCCGGCTCCGAGGATCGCGACCCCGCTCAAATCCGTATCTCCGATCAGTGGGTAGTGGGTGGGCGTCAGGCGTCAGGCATCAGGACGACGGGCGTCCGCTCCCCCTCGCCGTACTGCCCACTGCCCACTGCCCACTGCCCACAAGCGTCTCTGTCCTATCCGGACGCTGCCTCGTTGACGAGGCGGGTGATCTCGTCGGCGGCCTCCTGGGCCGAGTCGTAGCCGCCGGTCGTCAGCTTGCCGAGCTCGACGGCGATGATGTCGGTGGCGATCAGCGGCCACTGCGGCAGGTGGGGCTCGGTCCCCATCCGGGTGTTGATCACCTCCAGCATCGCCGGGAAGTGGCGGGTGGTGCCGGCCACCCCGACCAGCTCCATCGCCTTGACGCGCGGGTCGTCGAAGGTCGACTGCCGCATCGGCGAGGCGCCGCCGCCGATGACCGAGGCGAGGGTCTGGGTGTTGGAGCTGGTCGCCCACTGGAGGAAGACCCAGGCCGGATCGGCGTTCTTGGAGTAGGCGGAGAGGCTGTAGGTGCTGCCTCCCTGGTGCCCGAGGTCTGGGACCTCCTCGAAGCCGGCCTCGGCGGGCGGGCGGAGGGCGACGTTGGCCGGCAGCGGGGCCGGCTCCATCATCCCAGTGACGCTGGAGTCGGGGCCGTCCCAGCCGGGGAAGTCCTCGCCCCAGGTGATCACCTGGCCGCCCTGGCCCTGCTGGATCGCGGTGAACTGCCCGCCCCAGTCGTAGGTGGTGACGGCGGCCGGCATCGTCTTCTGCAGCTCGAGCATGTAGTTCAGGCCCTGCAGCGCCTGCTCGTCGTTGAGGGAGCACTGCTCGTCGGCGGTGAAGACGGAGCCGCCGTGCGACCAGACCCAGGCGGTCATGTCGACGTTCAGCGCGTAGTGGCCGCTCTTCATCTGGCCGACGGTGCCGTAGGTGCCCTGCCCGCCGAGTTCGGCGTTGATCGCCTGGGCGTGGGCGAGGTACTCGGGCATCGTCGTCGCCGGTTGGAGGCCGAGCTGGTCGTAGACGTCCCGCCGGTAGAAGTACATGAAGATCGGCACGTCGCAGGGGAAGCCGATCATCTTGTCGCCGTAGCTAGCGATCTGGCGGACCAGCGGCTCGAGGAAGTCGTCGATGTTGTAGTCCGGCATCGCCAGGTCGGGCTGGCTCTCGAGCCGCTCCCGCGGGTCGACCGTGTCGTTGATGAAGCGGCCGACCCACGCCTGGTCGAGGTAGTAGATGTCGTTGGCGCCGGCGCGGGTCGCCGCGTCCTGGCTGACCTTGGCCAGCACTTGGTCGAGGGGGACGACCTCCCAGTCGACCGTGATCCCGGTGATCGCCTCGAAGTTCTCCGCCTTGAGGTTGATGATCGCCCGGCTCGGCGGCGTCTCCTCGGAGACGACCTTGATCGTCGAGCCCTCGAACTGGCCGCCGACGTCGCGCAGCCAGGCGACCATCTCCTCCGGCTGGTCGGTCGTGATGTCCGCGGCTGGGGCGCGAGGCGCGGCGGCGGCGCGGCGGGCGTGCGGGGCGCCGCCGAGGGCGACGCCGGCCGCGGCCAGCGTCTTGAGCATCGTCCGCCGGCCGATCCGGCCCCGCCGGTAGGCGGTCAGGGCGTCGGCGATGGCCTGCTTGTCGCGGGAATCGGTCGTCTCGCGCATCGGGGGAACCTCCTCGTCGTGGTCGGTCGGGACGCCGTTGTTCCGGGATTCGGGGACGGGTCGGGACTCGGGGGCACCTCCTTTGGACGGCTGCTGGCTATCGGCTATCGGCTATCGGCCGATCATCGTGGCCAGGGACAAGACGGTCGGGCGACGCCCGAAGGGCGCAACGAGCGGTAGCCCGACGACGGCGAGCTCCATCGGCCGATAGCCGATAGCAAGCCGCCGATAGCCGACGGTCCCTCACTTCACCGCCCCCAGCGTCAGCCCTCGTACCAGGTGCCGCTGGACGAGCAGGATGAAGACGAAGATCGGCACCATCGAGGCCGTGCCGAGCGCGGCCAGGTAGCCCCACTCGGTGGCGAAGGCGGTCGTGAAGGTTGAGGACGCCACCGGGACCGTCCGGATCTGGCCGGTGGTCAGGACGAGGGTCAGCAGAAACTCGTTCCAGGAGAAGACGAAGGCGAGGACGGCGGTCGCCGCCAGGCCGCCACGGACGTAGTTGAGGATCACCTGGCGGAAGGCGCCGAAGCGGCTGGCGCCGTCGACCATGGCCGCGTCGTCGAGGTCGCGCGGCACCTCGTCGAAGAAGCTGAGCAGGAGGAGGGTGGCGAGCGGGACGTTGACCGCGGCGTGGACCAAGATCAGCCCGTGGTAGCTGTCGATCCAGCCGAACTGACGGAACATCACCGTGAGCGGGAACGCCACCACGATCGGCGGCATCATCCGTTGGGAGAGGATCCAGAACGCCAAGTCCTTCCGCCGCCGCATCCGGAAGCGAGAGAGGGCGTAGGCGGCGGGGGTCGCCAGCAGCAGCACGAGCAGGGTGCTGCCGGCGCCGATGAGCACGCTGTCGCGCAGGTAGGGGATCGAGTAGAAGGTGCCGCCCCCCGAGCCGCGGCTGACCGCGCCCCCCTGCTCGAGATTGAAACTGTCGGGATTGGCGTTGCCGAGGACAACCCGGAACCAGTTGAGGGTCGGCTCGAAACCGAACAACCGCGGCGGGACCGCCAGGATCTCGGTCGTCGGCTTGATCGAGGCCAGCCCCCACCACAGGATCGGCAGGAAGAAGAGGAGAGCGACCGCGGCGCTGGCGACCGTGCGGGCGATCTGCCCCCAGCGGCGGCGGGACGAGCGCCGCCGCCGCTGGGCGGCCAGAGCGGCGGCGGCGCTCGCGTTCGGGCGGGGGGCGGCGGTCGAGCTGGCCATGGTCTCCTCCCTCCCCCTACCACTCGACCTTGAAGACGCGGACGTAGACGTTGGCGACGACGATCGCCAGTACCAGGATCGCGATCCCGAGGACGGAGCCGTAGCCCCACTCGATCGTCTCGAACGAGCGCTGGTAGGCGTAGTGGCTGAGGACGCTGGTCTTGATCCCCGGTCCGCCGTCGGTCATGACCTTGATGTAGTCGAAGACCTTCAGGAGGTCGACCAGGCGGAAGAGGACGGCGACCGCGATCATCGGCCGCAGCATCGGCAGGGTGACGTGAAGGAAGCTCTGCCACGGCGTTGCGCCGTCGACCTGGGAGGCTTCTAGCGGCTCGGTCGGCAGCGCCTTGAGCCCGGCCAGCAGGATCAGGACGAAGAAGGGGGTCCACTGCCAGACTTCGGGGATCAGCACCCCGATCATCGCGTAGCGGCCGGTGCCACCCAGCAACGGTTCGGTCTTGCCGATCAGCCCGAGCCGCTCGATCGCCCAGAAGAGGGCGCCGTTGTCCGGGTTCTCGAGCACGCTGAACATCACCGCCGCCACCGTCGGCGGCACGACCATCGGCAGGATCAGCAGCGCCTGCCAGAGCCCGGAGGCCCAGGGTCCCCCGTTGAACAGCAGGGCGATCCCGAGGCCGAGGGCGAACTCGATGACCAGGGCGGCAATCACGTAGGTGGTGGTGACGCGGAGGGCGTTCAGGGCGCGCCCGTCGCCGAACAGCCGCGCCCAGTTCTCCCAGCCGACTGGCTCGATCTGGCCGGTCATCGGGTTGTACTCGCGGAAGGCGTTGATGATGTTGTAGATCAGCGGGTAGATCCCGATCGCCAGCAGCAGGACGACGATCGGCGCCAGCCAAAGCCAGGGCCGGTCGGAAGTTAGGAAGCGGCGACCGAACCGGGTGGCTGGCGTCGCGACTGCACCGCGGCTGGTGACCGCCGCTCCCCCCCCCACCGCTCGCTCGGCGTTCGCCATCGGCTCCCTTGCCTCGGCTGGTGACGGCCCCGCCGCTGCCACCGAGCGGTCGTCCCATCGCGCCGCTCTTCGGGCCGGCACGGTAGCACGCGGCTTCGCGGCCTGTCAACGAGCGCCCCGCACTTCTGTGCGGTCGGTGAGCAAACGGTGCGAGGCCCGGCCGTGCTCACGCTGAAGAGACGGGTGCATCTCCGCCAACTCTGCCCATCCGTGCGCCCGGTTGTCTGCCTCTCCGGGCGCGCCTATACTCGAAGGGTTGTCCCACCCCGCCGTGGCCGGGTGCGCCGCTCGGCGCCGTGGGGGCCGAGCGAGGAGCGACGGGGCGGGGAGGAGAAGCCGGGTGGTGACGGACGCCGGCGGACGCGCCCGGAGCGACCGCGACGAGGCGCTCCTCCTGGCCGATGTCGCCCAGCGCTACTACCTCGACGACCAGACGCAGGAGCAAATCGCCCAGTCGATCGGCGTCTCCCGCTCCAACGTCTCCCGGATGCTCAAGGAGGCCCGCCGCCTCGGTCTGGTCGAGATCAGGATTCACCATCCCCTTGGCACCGACGCCGACCTCCAAGCCGCGCTGATCGAACGCTTCGGACTGCGAGAGTGCCTCGTCCTGGCCCCCCCCGAGGGGGCCGAGGCCCCCCCCGCGGCCGAGCGCCTGGGGGCCCTCGCCGCCCGCTTCCTGCGCGATCGGATCGCGGACGGGGCGGTTGTCGGCGTCGGCTGGGGCAGCACCGTCTACCACGTCGTGACGAGCGGTGACTTCCGCCCCCGCGCCGGCGTCTCGGTCGTCCAGATGATGGGCAGCGTCGGCGGCGCCACGCCGGACATCGACGGCGCCCAGGTGGCGGGGCGCTTCGGCCGCGCCCTCGGCGCCAAGGTCTGGTACCTCCACGCGCCGATGGTCGTCGCCGAGCCGGCGGTCCGCTCCGGCCTGCTGCGCGATCCGCACATCCGCCGCACCCTGGAGCTGGCCCGCCGCGCCTCGGTCCTGCTCGTCTCGGTCGGGGCCGTCAGCCGGGCTTCCGGCATCTACCGCGCCGGGTATCTGACCGACGCCGACCTCGAGTTCATCCAGGCCCAGGGCGCTGTCGGCGACATCTGCGGCAGCTACTTCCGACAGAACGGCTCACCCTGCTCCCTGGAGCTGGGCGAGCGGACGATCGCCGTCCCGGCCGAGGTGATGCGCGAGGCGCCGCTGCGGGTGGGGGTCGGGCTCGGCGCCGCCAAGGCGCTCCCCAGCGTCGGCGCCGTCCGCGCCGGCCTCGTCAACGCCCTGATCACCGACCACGAGGCGGCCCGCGAGATGCTCCGGGTCGCCGCTGCCGAGCAGCCGCCACCGGCGCCGGCGAGGATTGCCTGAGCGGCGCCGGCTGCCGCCCACCGACTGGACCCGTTGGAGGTTCCGCCGCCACCGGGATCACTCCGACAATCCGATGCCGACGAGGAATACGGAACCCGATTGAACCGTGGGGCTCTGGCATTCGGGAGCGGCTCCCCTCGCCCGCCGCAGCGGGAGAGGGGTCGGGGGTGAGGGCCGCTCTCCGGCAAACGCAACAGAGCACCCGGATTCCGTGTAATCCGGCGCGGTGCGGGAGGCTCTCGTGCGGGCTCCGAATTATCGCTGCCGCGTCGCTGGAACGGCTCTCCTGCGGAATCCGGGTGGTTGGTTCCGGTTCCACGGGGATGGGTCCTCAGCGCGTCGGCGGTCGCCCGATCGGCGGCGCCCGGCCCTGACGGGACCGGGCTGAAGCGACGAACCCCCCTGAAGGGGGCTCAGACGGGCGTCGGGGGGGCGGCTCGGGGGAAGCAGCGGCGTTGATTCGGCTCCCGGCTGAGAGCCAAGCTGTCGGGGAGAGCGCCCTCGACCCCTCTCCCATGCCTGACGAGAGGGTGTCGGGGGGTGAGAACCGTTCTTGGAGGAGCGGAAGCGATCACCCGGGTGCCGCCTGATCGGTCGTGGAACCCGCCGCGCCTGCGCTAATGGTCTCCGTCAGCTCCGTCAGCCGGTCCATCAGGGGACGCACCGCCGGGAAGAGGCCGACGTAGACTTCCCTGAACAATCGGTCGTAGGCGGCGGCGGCGGGGGGATCCGGTTCGTGCCGCTCGGTCGTCCCGGTCATCGCCGTCGCCGCCGTCGGCACCGACGGGAACCAGCCGGCCCCGAACGCGGCCAGCACCCCGGCCCCGAGGTTAGTGGCGTCGGCCGAACGGGCGAGCGCGACCGGCTCTCCCAGCACGTCGGCGACGATCTGCCGCCAGAGGGAGCTGTTGGCGCCGCCGCCGAGGAGGACGTGCTCGGCGACCGGCTCCCCGGCCGCGGCAGCGATCGCCGCGATCGCCAGCCGGTGCTCGAAGGCGATCCCCTCCAGGATCGCGCGGTAGAGGTGGTGGCGACGGTGGGCCACCGTCCAGCCCAAGACGAGCCCGGTCGCGGCCGGATCCCAGTAGGGGTTCATTACGTTGTTCCAATAGGGGACCAGCATCAGCCCCCCGCTGCCGGGCGGGAGGTCGCGGGCGAGCGCCTCGTAGGCGGCGAAGAGGTCGGGGCCGAGCGCCGGGTCGGCCAGGTGCTCCATGAACCAGGAGACGGTCGCCGTGCCCCCCCGCAGCACCGACTCGAGGACGAAGGTGCCGGGCACCGCGCCGCAGCAGGTGCGGAAGGCGAGATCGGTCAGGTACCGCTCGGCGACGACGCCGCCGGCGATCGCCGTCCCCAGGTTGGCGTAGGCCCGGCCCGGCGCGACGACCCCCGCCCCCAGGCAGGCCGCCTGCCCGTCCCCGGCCCCAGCGATCACCGGCGTGGCGGCCCGCAGCCCGGCCGCCGCCGCCGCCTCGGGCGAGACGGCGCCGATTGGCTCGCCGGGGGCGGCAATCGAGACGAACTGCTCGGGCCGGAGCCCGATCTCCCGGATCACCCCCTCCGCCCAGGTTCCCGCCGCCATGTCGACGCAGCCCGTTGGGTCGGCCGAGGGGAGGCTGGTCCGCCACTGACCGGTCAGGGCGTGGACGAGCCAGGCGTGGACGTCGACGATCCGGTCGGCGCCCTGAACAGCCGCCGGCTCGTGCTCGACCAGCCAGAGGAGCTTCGGCAGCGACTGGGTCATCGAGGGCGGTCGCCCGGTCAGGCGGTGGAGGGCGTCGGCGCCGAAGCGGCGGTCGAGCTCGGCCAGTTGGGAGCGGGAGCGCTCGTCGAGCCAGAGGATCGCGGGGCGCAGCGGCGTGCCGTCCTCGCGCACGGGGACGAAGGTCTCCCGCTGGTGGGTGACGCAGAGCGCGGCGATCCGACCGGGATCGATCTGCTCCGCGACGGCTCGCACGGCGGCGACCGTCGCCCGCCACCACTCGCCCGGCGATTGCTCTCCCCAGCCTGGGACGGGGGTCTGGAGGGACAGCGGCGCCCGCCCTTCGGCCACCGCTCGACCGGCCCGGTCCCAGGCGACCGCCTTACTGGCGGTCGTGCTGCAATCGATCCCAAGGACGAGGTCGCCCTCCCCGCCGCCGTCGCCCATCGCCTGCTCCACCCTTCCATGCTATCCGGTGCCGATACCATTTTCTCACCGAGCGCACCGCACGTCTGGTGTATCCTCTGCCGCGTCGATGGCGCGCTTGCGCCTGCCGAGCATTCGTGCGGTTTCGGCACCGACGTGCAGACAGGCGGGTTGGGAGGCGGAGCGGTGCGAGCGGCAGTTTTCTACGCGCCGGGCGACGTTCGCCTCGAGGAGATTCCCGATCCGGTCGCCGGACCGGGCGAGGTCGTCGTCCGCATCCACCGGGCGACCACCTGCGGCACCGACCTCAAGACCTACCGGCGCGGCCACCCGACGATCTTGCAGAAGGTGCCGACCCCGTTCGGCCACGAGTTCGCCGGCACCATCGCCGAGGTCGGGTGGGGCGTCGATCCCGGCCGCTGGCCGCGGGGGATGCGGGTCGTCGCCGCCAACAGCGCCCCCTGCAATCGGTGCCCGAACTGCCGCCGCGGTCGTCAGTCGCTCTGCGAGAACCTCGAGTTCTTGTGGGGGGCGTACGCCGAGTACATCGCCGTGCCGGCCCCGATCGTCGAGCAGAACCTCTATCCGGTGCCGGACGGCCTGCCGCTGGCGGCCGCCTCCCTGACCGAGCCGCTGGCCTGCGCCGTCCACGGCATCGCCGAGACCGGGATCGAGGTTGGCGACAGGGTCGCCGTCAACGGCGCCGGCCCGATCGGGCTCTTCTTCGTCCGGCTGGCGGCCCTCCGCGGCGCTCGCGTGATCTGCTCCGACCTGAGCGCCGAGCGGCTGGCAGTCGCCCGCGAGCTGGGGGCGGCCGAGACGGTCGATGTATCGGCCGTCGCCGACCAGGTCGCGGCCGTCCGGGCGCTGACGCCCGACGCCCGCGGCGTCGACGCCGCGATCGAGGCGGTCGGGTTGCCCGAGGTCTGGGAGAAGACGGTCGAGATGGTCCGGCCGGGCGGCACCGCCAACCTCTTCGGCGGCGCCAAGGGCGGCAGCCGCTTCTCGATCAGCACCGAGCGGCTCCACTACGGGGAGTTGACGATCAAGGGCGTTTTCCACCACACCCCCCACTACGTCGAGACGGCGCTCGGGCTGCTGGCCAGCGGCGCGGTTCCGGCGGCCCCCTTCCTCAGCGGGGAACGTCCCCTGGAGGAGACGGTCGCGGCGCTGGAGCTGATGGGGCGGCAGCAGGGGATCAAGTACGTGATCGTGCCCGACCCGGCGCTGGCGGCCTAGCGGTGGCGGGAGCGGAGGAGCGCTACGATCTGATCGTCGTCGGCGCCGGCGTCAACGGCGCCGGCATCGCCCGCGACGCGGCGCTGCGCGGCGTCCGGACGCTGCTGCTCGACAAGGGCGACGTCG
>JBBSNJ010000011.1:0-14433 GCA_038232775.1 Thermomicrobiales bacterium | reverse complement strand
TCCTGGATCGGCAGCGGCAGGATCAACCCCTGCGTCTTGCGGTCCTCGGGGACGAGGGCGAGACCGGCGGCCATCGCCGCCCGCGGCCCCGCGAGCCGGAGCGGTTGGCCGTCGAGGCGGACCTCGCCCCGGACCCCGGCGTAGAGGCCAAAGAGGGCGAGCAGGAGGTCGCCTTGGCCCTGCCCTTCGAGGCCGGCGAGGCCGAGGATCTCTCCCCGGTGGAGGGTGAGCGAGACGTTGCGCAGCGCCGAGCCCCAGCTGAGACCCCGCACCTCGAGCAGCGGCCGGGCGTCGGGCGGACGGGGTGGTCGGGCTTGGACTACGTCGCCCAGGGGGCGACCGATCATCAACTCGACGATCCGCTCGTTGCTGGCCGCGTCGACGTCGACGGTGCCGACGTCCCGGCCGTCGCGGAAGACGGTCGCCCGGTCGCAGAGGGCGCGGACCTCCTCCATCCGGTGGGAGATGAAGATCACGGCCGTCCCCGCCTCGCGGAGGCGGCGGACAACGGCGAAGACTTGCTCGACCTGGCGCTGGGTCAGGGCCGAGGTCGCCTCGTCGAGGATCAGCACCTTTGGTCGCCGCCCGACCGCCTTCGCGATCTCGACTAGTTGCCGTACGGCCAGCGGCAGGGCGCGGGCGAGGGCGCCCGGATCGATGCCGTCGAAGCCGAGCTCGGCCAGCAGGTCCGCCGCCTGCCGCCGCATCCGCCGCCCGTCGATCAGGCCGAAGGGGGTGCGCGGCTCGCGCCCCATGAAGAGGTTCTGGGCGACCGAGAGGTCGGGGACGACCGAGAGCTCCTGGAAGACGGGCACGATCCCGGCGGCGACGGCGGCGGCGGGACCGCGAAAGGCGATCGGGGCGCCCCGGTAGGTGAGGGTCCCGGCGTCGGGCGGCTGGACGCCGCAGAGGACTTTGACGAGCGTGCTCTTGCCGGCGCCGTTCTCCCCGAGCAGGGCATGGATCTCCCCCGCCTCGCAGGCGAAGGCGGCGCCGTCGAGCGCGACGACGCCGCCGAATCGCTTATCGATGGCGGTGGCGGTGAGGAGGGGCATGAGATTGCCAGTTGCCAGTTGCCAGTTGCCAGTTGCCAGTTGCCAGTTATGGGCGATTTCTGGTCCTCGCGAGTGGAGAGGGGCGGGGTTCAGGGCCTCATGCTGCGGATGAGGCCCTGGAGGAGGCGGCCGACTTCGGCGGATTGGAGGAGAAGGGATTGCTCGATTGGCTCGTCGAGGTAGGCGAGTCGGCGTGCGAGGAGGATTTGGGTCTCCAACTCGCAGAGCGATCCGTGCGCGATCAAGAGGAACCGCGCAAACTCTTTCGGGCTGTAACGTCCTTGGCCCTCCGCGACGTTGGAGGGTATCGAGACAACCGCCCGCCGAACTTGGGCCGTGAGTCCGTACGCTTCCTCCTTTGGCCAGCCCTGTGTGGCAGCGTAGACACTCACGGCGAGATCCATCGCCTTCTGCCACGCCGTCAGCTCGCGATAGCTCCGAACCGCCACCCTCGCTCCCTCAGTCTCCGGCCCCCTGCCAAGTGACAACTGGCAACTGGCAACTGACAACTGCCGTCACACCTCCTGCTGATCGACCGCCTCGAAGGTGAGGGTGACGCCGCACTCGGTGATCTGGATCGGGGTGAAGAAGTTGTCCGAGGCGTCGGGGAAGACGTTGACGCCGGGGACCAGCTCCTCGGTCGTGGCCGCGGGGAGAGGGACGGAGACGGAGCGCGGCACCGGCTGGCCCTGGAGCAGGCTGATCGCGGCCCGGATCGAGACGGCGACCAGACCTGGCGACTGGCCGATCGAGAGGGCCGGCATCTGGTCGGGGTACTCGAGCATCTGCTTGCGGAAGCCGTTCTCCGCTTCGCCGGCGAAGGGGACGAGCGGCCGGCCGGCGTCGAGGAAGGCGCGGACGGCGCCGTCGGTCCCGCCCTGGCACCAGACGCCGGCGATGCCGGGGTTGGCGGAGAGGGCGGTCGCGGTCGCGGTCTGGGCGGTGCCGGGGTCCCAGTTGCCGACGACCTCGATGTACTCGATGCCCGGCAGGGCGTCGAAGACCTCGTAGGCCCCGTTTCGGCGCTCGGTGTCGACGCCGGTGCCGGGGACGCCGTTGATCATCAGGATTTGGCCCTGATCGCCGATCTGATCGACCAGGAACTGGGCCCAGCGGCGGCCCATCTCGACCTGGTCTTCGTTGACGCTGACGCCGAGGTCCATCGACGGGTCGGGCGGGTTGGATTGGACCACGCTGTCGAAGGAGACGACGACGATGCCGTCCTCCCGCGCCTGCCGTACCACCGGCACCAGCGCGGTCGGGGTGTTGGCGATGACGACGATCGCCTGGGCGCCGTTGGAGATCATGTTCTCGATCTGGGCGATCTGGGCGGCGTCGTCGCGGTCGGCGGTGTTGATCTGGAGGATGTCGATCAAGGGCTGGAGCTCGGGCAGCTCCGAGTAGGCCTTGGCCATCTTGATCATCTGGGTGCGCCAGACGTTGCCGATGTAGGAGTTCGAGAGGCCGATGTTGAAGCCGCCCTCGCCGACGGCGTCGTACTGGACCGGCTCGGCGCCGGCGGCCGGTTGGTAGCAGGTCTCTGGATCGAACTCGGCGCCCGCGGCCGGGGACGCGTCTTGCGCCCAGGCAGGGGTGGCGCGGCCGGCGAGGCCGAACCCGAGCCCGGCGGCGCCGGCCCCGAGCAGGGAGCGGCGGATGACCTGGCGGCGGTCGGTCGAGCGCTGCATGAACCGGTCCATCGACGACTCCTTCGCTGGTGCGGTGGACTCCCGGTCACGTTCCCCCCGACGTTGGGAGGTCCGGGCGCTGCTGCCGCTGAGGGGCGGAAACGCCGCCTGCGCCGCGCGGGCCGGCGGCGATCCCTCGGTCGGCAGCGGATGCTAGCAACCGAGTGGAGGGGCCGTCAACGGCGTCCGCGACCGCGACCGCGACCGGGGGCGGGCGGGGCGTGCGACGCCGCCTCTGGGATACTGCTGGTCGGCGGCAACGTGGGAGGGAGCGCGATGAAGATCACCGAGATCAGGACGCACGTGCTGGGGACCGCCTGGCGCAATCTGACCTTCGTCCGGGTCCTGACCGACGAGGGGCTGGAAGGGGTCGGCGAGGTGCGGATGCTCAACCACACCGACGCCCTGCTTGGCTACCTGGAGGAGGCCGCGCCGAACCACCTGATCGGTCAGGACCCGACGGCGATCGAGGCGCTGGTGCAGCGGATGTACCGCAACGACTACGCGCGGGCCGGCGAGATCGCGATGTCGGCGATCGCGACGGTCGAGATCGCCTGCTGGGACATCCTCGGCAAGGCTCTGGGGCAGCCGGTCTACAAGCTGCTCGGGGGCGCCGTCCGCGACAAGATCAAGGCCTACGCCAATGGCTGGTACACCGTCGAGCGGACGTCGAGCGAGTTCCACGCCGCGGCCGAGCGGGCGGTCGCCAAGGGGTACCGGGCGCTCAAGTTCGACCCGTTCGGGGCCGGCTTCTACGAGTTGGAGCCGGCCGAGCGGACCAAGGTGCTGGAGCTGGTCGAGGCGGTCCGGGACGCGGTCGGGCCGGAGGTCGAGATCCTGATCGAGATGCACGGCCGCTTCAATCCGGCGACCGCGATCGCGCTGGCCCGCGATCTGGAGCGGTTCGCCCCCTCCTGGATCGAGGAGCCGGTGCCGCCCGAGAACCTGAAGGCGCTCAAGAAGGTGGCCGATCGGGTCGCGATCCCGGTCGCGACGGGGGAGCGGATCCACAGCCGGCACGAGTTCCGGGAGCTGTTCGAGCTCCAGGCGGCGGACATCATCCAGCCCGACATCACCCACCTGGGCGGCCTCTGGGAGACGCGCACGCTGGCGGCGGCGGCCGCGTCGTCCTCCGTACTGGTGGCGCCGCACAACGTCGGCGGTCCGGTCTCGACCGCGGCGGCGCTGCACCTGGCGGCGGCGACGCCGAACTTCAAGATCCAGGAGCACTTCAACGACTTCGCGGAGGAGTGGGTCAAGCAGGCAGCGCCGGGCAACCCGGAGGTGGTCGACGGCGCCTTCGCGCTGCCGTCCGGACCGGGGCTCGGGGTGACGCTCGACGAGGCGGTCCTGGCCGAGCACCCCCGCCGCCACGTCTTCTTCAACCTCTTCGCCGAGGACTGGCACCGCCGGCAGGTGGCGCCGCCGGTGGCAGGCGAGTAGCGGTTGGGGACGGCGCCGCGGGAACGGCGACGGGGCGGCGCTGTGGACTCCGCCGCCGGTCGCTCTTCTCCGGCGCCAGATAGCCCGACGACCTCGCTGCCGAGACGGGTGGTGGGAAGCTGGAGTGGGCCTCTGGACACGTCCCCATCGTCGGCCACGATCGCCAGGGAGTCGCTTGTCCGCCGGCTCGGCCTGTTCCGACCGTGGGCGGAGGGGGCGGCGCGGCCCTGGCCGGGATGGCGGCGGCTGCCGCGGTCCGCTCCCTTCACGCTCCTCTACCTCGTCGTCTCGTGGGCGCTCTTCCTGCCGTTCGCCCAGCGGGTGCCGGGCAACGTCGTGGTGCCGGTCGAGCCGCGGCGGCGGTTCTTCTACCACATCCCCGATCTGACCCAGGATTTCGGCGGCTTCTTGGGTTCGATGCTGACCGCGCCCTGGCTCAACCACAACGCCGTCCAGCTCGTCTACGTGACGGCGCTCCTGCTCCTCTTCGGGCTGCCGTTCGAGACGCGGGAGGGGACGCGACGAACCCTGATCGTCTTCTTCGCGGCTACCCTCGCCGGCGCTATCGCCGCCGGCGCCCTGCTCCACCTGATCTACCCCGACCCCTGGGACTCGCCGTTCCTGCGGCAGGCTTGGGCGCGGTCCTGGGGCGGCGGCAGCGCGGGAGGATTCGGCCTGATGGGGGCGATCGCCGCCCGAGCGCGGCGGCCGGCGCCGCTGCTGGCATTCTTCGTCCTCTGGGAGGCGAACGTCGTTTGGTGGTACCTGCGCGAGTACACCCCTGCCTTCCACCTGACGGCGCTGGCGGTCGGGTTCCTGATTGCTCGGGTCGGCTTCCGGTGGTCGGGTCCGGCCGCACCCCGGCCTCGGGCGCGGCGCTTCGGCTACCATCAAGCAGCGGGCGAGACGGCCGGCCGGACGAGACGAGGAGGGATCGCGATGGGGGCGGAGACGGGGTCGGTGGACGAGCGAGGGCGGCGGCACGAGTCGGTCGACCATGTCCACCCGACGGACGAGGGGCTGCTCGATCCGGAGGAGGACGAGGTACCGGGGACGGGGATCATGGGGGACGAGACGCTGGTCCGCGACGCCGATGGCGAGGGGGTGCCCGGTCTCTACCCCGGCCCCGCCGCCCACACCGGCGGACCCGCCCATCCCGGTCCGACCCCGGCCGCGGCCGAGGACGAGGCGCACCGGGAGTGACCGCCGCTCGCTCTCGGCGGCGAGGGCCGCGGCGGCGCGGGGGGACCGGGCGACGGAGGCAGCGATGGCCGAGCAGGTCGACGCGGTGGTGGTCGGCGCCGGGCCGAACGGGCTCGCCGCCGCCGTCGAATTGGCGCGGAACGGGCGCTCCGTGCTGGTGGTGGAGGCGGAGACGACAATCGGGGGCGGGGCGCGCTCGGCCGAGTTGACGTTGCCCGGCTTCGTCCACGACCTCGGCTCGGCGATCCATCCGCTCGGGTTCGCCTCGCCGTTCTTCCGCTCGCTGCCGCTGGCCGAGCACGGGCTGGAGTGGATCCACCCCCCGGTCCCGCTGGCCCACCCCTTCGACGACGGCGGGGCGGCCCTGCTGGAGCGCTCGCTGGCGGCCACCGGCGACACCCTCGGCGGCGACGCGGACGCCTACCGGAACCTCATGCGCCCGGCGGTCGCCGACTTCGAGCGGATCCGCTCGCTGGTCGCCGGCCGGCCGCGGCTGCCGCGGCACCCGATCGGGCTGGCGGCGACCGGACTGGCCGCGCTGCGCTCCGCGCGGGCCGTCGCCGAGGGGGCGTTCGCGGGGGAGCGGGCGCGGGGTCTGTTCGCCGGCAACGCGGCCCACTCGTTCTTGACGATGGAGCAGCCGGTCAGCGCCGCGTTCGGCTTCGTGCTCGGGACCTTGGGCCACGCGGTCGGCTGGCCCTTCCCGCGGGGAGGATCGCAGCGCCTGGCCGACGCCCTTGTTGCCTGCTTGCGCTCTTTCGGGGGCCAGATCATCGCCAATACCCGCGTCCGCTCCCTGGCCGACTTGCCGCCGGCGCGGGCGGTCGTGTTCGACCTCTCGCCGCGGGACGTGCTGGCGATCGCGGGGGACCGCCTGAGCGAGCGGGAGCGGCGGGCGCTGGCCGGGTTCCGGCGCGGACCGGGCGTCTTCAAGCTCGACTACGCCCTCGACGGTCCGATCCCGTGGACGGCCAAGGGCTGCCGGCTGGCGGGCACGGTCCACCTCGGCGGAACGCTGGACGAGATCGCCGCCGGCGAAGCCGCCGTCGCCGCTGGGCGGCACCCGGAGCGTCCCTTCGTCTTGCTCGCCCAGCAGAGCTTGTTCGATCCGACGCGGGCGCCCGCCGGCCAGCAGACCGTCTGGGCCTACTGCCACGTCCCGAACGGGTCCACGGTCGACATGACCGGCGCAATCGAAGGGCAAATCGAGCGCTTCGCGCCCGGCTTCCGCGATCGGGTGCTGGCCCGGCGGGCGTGGTCGCCTGCCGATCTGGAGCACCAGAACGCCAACTTGGTGGGCGGCGAGATCAATGGGGGGGCGATGGATCTGCGGCAACTCGTCGCCCGGCCGTGGCTGCGGCCGGTGCCATGGGCGACGTCGGATCCCGCGCTCTTCGTCTGCTCGGCCTCGACCCCGCCCGGCGGCGGAGTCCACGGGATGGCTGGGTCGTGGGCCGCCCAAGCCGCCCTGCGCGGGGTGCTGGGCGACGGGGGCTAGCGCTTAGGGGCGCTGACGCGGTCGGGAGAAGACGACGGATTCGGGCGGCTTCCGGTCGCCGAACGGAGCCCCTGACCCCCGGCTCCCTTCCCCCTGTCCCGCCCACGGGAGAGGGGAGAACGTCCAGCTTGCGGGAGCGGAACACTATTGAATCGTATGCGGTATCAGCCAGTCGGTTGGGCGGAGGCTGGCTCGACCTTGCCGCCGTTACCCTCGACCTGGTTCTGGATCGAGCGCAGGGCCGCCGCCAGCCCCTCCTGGATCTGGGCGCGGTCCGGGCCGTTGGTCGGCGGCGCTTGGTCCTGCTTCGCGGCCTGCTCCGACTGGACGCGCTTCGGCATCTGATCGGAGAAGGTGAGGTGGACCGTCAGGTCCGATCCGTCGCCGGCGGCGGCGATGTCGAGGTAGCCGCAGTAGTCGCGCTCCTCGGCGCCCCACTCGATCCGGCGCGACGACGAGTCGGCGCGGAAGTAGCCGTCGTTGTCGTACGAGTGACCCTGGGCCTCGCCCTGGACCCGGACCTTGCCGCCGGGCAGCGGCTGGGCGGACTTGGTGGTCGGGACGTACTGCGGCAGGTTGCGGGCGTCGGAGATGAAGGCGTAGACGGCGTCGGGGGCGGCGCCGATCCGCTGGCGGTGCTCGAACTCGGGCATGGTGGGGTTGCTCCAGGCTGGCGTCGGCGGCTTGGCTTCGGTGCGGCCGCTGTGGTGCGGGCGATGCACGCGGCGTGCCCCTGGCTGGTGCCGATGGACTATTCGGTACCAGCGCGGCCTGGCGGCACCGCGTTCCAGCGATCCTCCTGGTCCGACCCTGAAGAGCATTGTCGCCCCGATCTTCACCGGCCCGGGCGGGGCGTGGATCACCGTGCCGCCTACGGCGCGTCGGACTCGGCGAGGCTCAACCCAAGGCGCGGTGCGACGGTAAGATAGGGGGGAGCAGAGCGGGGCAGCCGCCCCGTTCCTTGGGGGCGAGACCGATGCAGACCGCCGAACGGACGATCGACGAGCAGATCGACGAACTGGCCGGGCGCTACCGGTTCCGGGAGCCGGCGGCGGTCCGCGCCTATCTCGACGAGAACCCCGACCTGGTGCAGATGGTGGCGGAGGCGCCAACGAGAATCCCACGGTTCGTCACGACCATGCGGCCACTCGACCTTGAAGTGTTCCAAAGCCCGGGGGACGAGGAGGACACGGCGATTGTCCCTGTGGTCATCGTTGATCGCCTCGATCCGGCGGTGCGGGGGCAGATGGATCGTCTGACTCGAGAGCGGCAAGTCGTTGCCGGGCGTTCGGCGGGGACCCGTTTCATCGTCAGCGGCGAGCATCGATAGCGGTGTCCGACTGGAACGACTTTCTCGGGTTGGCTGATCGCTTGGCGGCCGCGACCGAGGACAAGGTAGCGTCGCGGAGCGCAATCAGCCGCGCCTACTACGCCGCCTACCATGGGGCCGCCGATGTCGATCGGGTCAGCGGTCTTCCCTCGAGCGGCCAGAGCCACCTGCGCGTCTGGGCGGCTTTGGCTGCCGCGCCCGATCCCGATCAACGCGAGGTCGGCGATCGGGCACCGGCTTCAAGCGGGTCCGGCTGGACGCGGACTATCGCACGTCGTTTCCTGGAGAGCTTGAATCTGTCGCGGGCATCTCAGGCGCACGAGTACGAGCCTTGGTCGAGCTGATCAACCGGCTCCGTTAGCTTCTCTGGAGTGAGGGGACGCCAATGCGCATCACCCGAGCGTCGACGTTCATCGTCGGCAACCCGTGGAAGAACTGGCTCT
Organism: Thermomicrobiales bacterium; assembly: GCA_038232775.1. Taxonomy (GTDB): domain Bacteria; phylum Chloroflexota; class Chloroflexia; order Thermomicrobiales; family UBA6265; genus JBBSNJ01. The sequence goes on along the minus strand of JBBSNJ010000011.1, from coordinate 5,773 downwards.
TCGTCCGGCTCGACACCGACCAGCCCGGGCTCTACGGCGTGGGCGAGGGGACGCTCAACGCCTTCGCCAAGACGGTCGAGGCGGCGATCCACGAGCTGGCGCCCCGCTACGAGGGGATGGACCCGTTCCAGGTCGAGACGATCTTCCAGCGGATGACCCGCGACGTCTACTCCGACGGCGCCCAGATCCACCTCAACGCGGTCGCCGCGATCGAGACCGCCTGCTGGGACATCATCGGCAAGGTCACCGGGCGACCGCTCTACGATCTGCTCGGTGGCCGCTACCACGAGAGCCTGCCGGCCTACGCCAACGGCTGGTACGTCGGACCTCGCACCCCCGAGAGCTTCGCCGAGCGGGCGGCGGAGGTCGTCGGCCGCGGCTACCGGGCGCTCAAGTTCGACCCCTTCGGCGCCGCCTGGCGGACGATGGACCCCGCCGACCGGGCGCTCTCGCTGTCGATCGTGGGGGCGGTGCGGGAGGCGGTCGGGCCGGACGTGGAGATCATGATCGAGGGGCACCGACGGTTCAGCGTGGCCGAGGCGGTCTGGCTCGGGGAGCGGCTGGCGCCGTTCGCGCCGACCTGGTTCGAGGAGCCGACCGACCACACCAAGATCGACGCCACGGCCGAGGTGGCGCGGCGGATCGCGGTCCCGGTCTCGGCCGGGGAGAGCTTCACGAGCACACACCAGTTCGCCGAGCTGCTGGCCCACAACAGCGTCCACATCCTCCAGCCCGACCCCTCGAACCTCGGCGGCGTCTGGCGGACGCGGATGGTCTGCGCAATGGCCGACGCCCACTACGCGGTCGTCGCCCCGCACCAGGCGCAGGGGCCGGTCTCGACCGCGGTCTGCGTCCAGATCGGAGCCTGCACGCCGAACCTGCTGGTGCAGGAGTTGTTCGACGAGTTCAACGTCGACTGGGAGCGGGAGATCGTCCAGCCGCCGGTCGAGGTCGTCGCCGGCCGGATCCAGATCCCGAGCAAGCCGGGGCTGGTGATCGAGCTGAACTGGCCCGAGCTGGAGAAGCATCCGTACGAGGTCCAGAACTTCTTGCCGCTCTTCGCGCCCGGCTGGGAGCGGCGGGAGGGATCGACCACGGCCGCGTCGCCAGCGCTGGCGGCGGCGGCGGCGGACGAGACGGCGTAGCCCGGAGACGCGGGTGGGGTCTCCGAGAGCAGGGATTGGGAGGGTGGACGGCGACGACACCCTCGTTCGCGGCACGGGATGATCAGTCTCCGCCAGGCCCCGCGGCCAGGAGGGTGATCGTTGGTTCCCCCAGGTGGGGATACAAGGGGAGCGATTGGAGCACGCGTTGGACCTCGGCCGGCGTCTCCCCACGGAGCACCAACCAGCCGGACGACCGGTCGGCGGCGAGGTGCAACGAACGCAGCGTGCCCGCGGTCGCCAACTCCGCGATTCGCTGCTGTTCAACCGCGAGCAGCGCAGCTCCGGGTTCTCCCTGGAACGCTACCTGGACCATGTACTCGGCCATCGACGTCCCTTTCGGCCGTGCCGACCAACCACCGATGGGTCGCTGCCGGCACCGACGGCGACCCATCGGTGGCCCCATTACGCGGGCGCCCAGGGCTTGAGGACGATCTTGCCGGTGGATCGCCGCCCTTCGAGCAGCCGGTGCGCCTCGGCCGCCTCGCTTAGCGGCAGGACGTGGCCGACCGGCACCTCGACCTGACCTGAGGCGATGAAACCGATCAGCGTCTTGAGGGCGTCGACCGCGGACTCGGGCCGGAGCCCGAACCAGAGCCCGAGGTTGAACGAGACCAGCGACTGGTTCGGCGAGGGGTCGTAGAAGAGCCTGTCTATCGTCTCCGGAGCGAACCGGAGCGGCTCGGCGCTGCTGCTCCCGTAGACGACGGCCCGGCCGAACGGTGCCAGGCACGCCAGGCTCTGCTCGAGCATCGTGCCGCCGACCATCTCCAGCACCACGTCGACGCCGCGACCGCCGGTGGCCTCGCGGACGCGGTCGGGCCAGTCCGCTCGGGTGTAGTCGACGGCGTGGTCGGCGCCGAGCCCCAAAACGAGCGCCCGCTTCTCGGGGGTGCTGGCGGCGCCGACGACGGTGCCGGCACCGAGGAGCTTGGCGATCTGGACGGCATAGCCCCCGACGCCGCCGGCCGCTCCCTGAACGAGGACGGACTCGTCGGGTTGGAGTCGGGCCGACTCTCGCAGGATCAGCATCGCGGCCGAGCCGGCGACCACGATCCCGGAGGCGACGTCGGCGGTGATTCCTGGCGGGATCGGGATCACCTGGGGTGCGTCCGCGACCGCGAACTGGGCGTAGCCGCTGGAGCCGTCGCCCCCGACCAAGGCGAAGACCGGAGTCCCGAGCGGCGGGCCGTCGACTCCGTCGCCGAGCGCCTCGACGAGGCCCGCCACCTCGCCGCCGGGGGTGTACGGGAGCGGGGTCGGGAACGGGTACGGGTCGTTGCGGAGGCGCTTCACGTCGGAGAAGTTGACCCCCGCCGACTCGACCTTGATCAAGACCTGCCCCGGACCTGGGTAGGGCACCGGTACCCGCTCGAGGACGAGGACGTCGGGACCGCCATATCGGTGGGCGCGAACCGTCTCCATCGACGTGCTCCATTCGTGCTGGCTCATCGGGTGTCTCCCCTGCGCTCGAAGGACGTTGCCGGCCTCGTCTCCTGCTCGATCCGCGCCTCCTCTCGCTCTGGGCGCGCTCCCATCTGCGCGTCGCTCTCACTCTACCGCTAGGAATATCAAAAAGCAAGTACACAGTACGACTTAGAAAGTACGTAGGCAGGGGACGAAAGTGCGGCTAGACTGGGAGCATGACCGAGCGAAGCTACCGGCAGTATTGCCCCATCGCCAACGCACTGGACCTCGTCGGCGATCGCTGGGCCCTGCTGGTCGTGCGCGATCTGTTCCTGGGTCCCAAACGGTTCACCGATCTCCGCGTGGGGCTGCCGGGGATCGGGACGAACGTGCTGACGGACCGGCTGAAAGGGCTGGAGCGGGCAGGCGTGATCCGGCGCCACGTGTTGCCGCCGCCGGCCGCCTCGACCGTCTACGAGCTGACCTCGTACGGGCGGGAGCTGGAAGAACCGATGGTCGCCCTCGCTCGGTGGGGCGAGGGATCGCTGGGAACGCGCCGGGCTGAGCGCTCGGTCAGCGCCGAGTCGGTCATGCTGGCCCTGCGGGCGGCGTTCGCGCCCGTGGCTCAAGCAGGCACCAGCGGGTTCTACGAGGCTCGTTTCGACGAGCCGTCGTTCGGCCGAGCCTTCGGCGTGCGCATCGGGGCGGGCGCTATCGAGGTGACGCGGGAGCCGCCGGTCGCCGCTGACGCTCGCGTGAGGATCGACGTCGAAACGCTCTACGCGGTCGCCAACGGCCGGGAGTCATGGCGGAGGGCCGCCGAGCGGGGCGCGGTCCGGGTCGACGGCGACGCCGAGCTTGAGGCCGCCCTGCTTGGTGCCCCCGGGGTGGACGTTGAGTGATTGGGGCTTGAGGTCGCTCGAGCGCCGCGCCGCGCGGGTCGGTGGCGGCCGGCGTGGTCGCGCAGGCGTACGACGGCGAGCGCGGCGCCCGTGGCCATGGGCTCAACTTGCCCCATACTTGGGCGACGTCGACACAGGGAGGAGGTCGCGATGAGGAAGCGTCAGGCCGGCACCGCCGCCGCCCGGGCCAAGACCCGTTCCGCTCCCGCCGCCGAGGCGGCGCCGGATGCGCCGGATCGGGCTGCCCGCGTCGGAGCGCCCGAGTCGGTGGTCGTCGACGAGCCGCCGCCCCGGCCCAATTACCCGCGCTATCGGATCGAGCCGGGGGAGCTGGTCGATCTGGCGGCGATCGACCCGAACGCGACCGAGGGGTACGGCGGCAAGAAGGAGGTCGCGAAGGAGCTCGATCGGCAGCGCAAGCGGATCCGCGAACTCCAGGCGCGTCTCTACGCCGAGCACCAGCGGAGCTTGCTGATCGTGCTCCAGGCGATGGACACCGGGGGCAAGGACGGGACGATCCGGGGCGTCTTCCAGGGGGTCAATCCCCAGGGTTGCCGCGTCTGGTCGTTCAAGGCGCCGAGCAGCGAGGAGCTCGAACACGACTTTCTCTGGCGCTATCACCAGCACGTGCCGGCGCGCGGCATGATCACGATCTTCAACCGCTCGCACTACGAGGAGGTGCTGGTGGTGCGGGTGAAGGGCTTGATGCCGGAGGAGGTCTGGCGCCACCGGTACGAGATGATCAACGAGTTCGAGCACATGCTGACGCTGAGCAAGGTGACGTTGGTCAAGTTCTACCTCCACATTTCGAAGGAGGAGCAGAAGGAGCGGCTGCAAAGCCGACTCGACAACCCCAATAAGCACTGGAAGTTCTCGTCGAACGACCTCAAGGAGCGCGCCTTCTGGGACGACTACATGGGAGCCTTCGAAGACGCGATTCGCAACTGCTCGACTGACTACGCGCCCTGGTACGTCGTCCCCGCCAACAAGAAGTGGTACCGGAACCTGGTCATCGCCCGGACGATCGCCGACACGCTGGAGGCGATGAAGCCGCGCTACCCAGCCGCGGAGGCCGGGCTCGACCGGCTCGTCATCCCCGACTGATTTCCCGGTGGAGCCGGCGGTCGGGAGGAGGTTTGCGGAGAATGGCGATCGGGATGCCGGTGATCGCCCCCGGTCGGCGGGCGCGGGTTCCGTGCCGGCTCCGCCGAGGCAGCGTCGGTGGTCGCCCCGGCGATCTGGATCGTCGCCGATACGAACGCGCGGCGTCGCGCGTCAAGGAGAGCGAGACGATCGCGCCGCCGGTAGGGTTCCGGCGTCCGGCCGGCGCGGCGCCGAAGCGGCCCGCTCGGGGACCGCGAGCGATCGAACCCTGGAGACGCCGATGCCTGCTCTTTCCCCGCTCGCCGCTCGTCGTCGCGGGCCCACGCGTGCGGTGCTCGCCGCGGCCGTCGTCGCGCTCCTGACGCTGCTCCCCGCCGCTGGTGCCGCCCAGGACGGGGAGGAGGGCACCGAGCCGACGCCGGTCGGGGCCGAACCGATCGTCCCGATCGTCTCGACCTTGACCGGGGAGGTGCCGTCGTTCGGCGCCCGCCGGCCGGGGCCGGTCGATCTGGCGCCGGCCGACGCGGTGCGGGAGGAGGGGGTCGCGCCGCGGTCGCTGCGGATCGACCCGGCGGCGGTCGAGGCCGGGATCGAGCGCTCGCGGGTGGTCGATGGGGCGATGCCCGACCCGACCGGGCCGTGGGTGGTCGCCTGGTACGAGAACCTGGGGGCCCTCGGCGAGGGGGGGAACGTGGTGATGGCGGGGCACATCGACTACTGGAACGTCGGCCCCGCCGTTTTCTACGATCTGGCTGGCCTCGAGCCCGGCGACCGGATCGCCGTCACGGGCGAGGACGAGCGGGTCTACGACTACGAGGTCGAGTGGGTACGCCAGTACGACGCCGAGACGGCGCCGCTCGACGAGCTGGTCGGCCCGACCCCGAGCGAGAGCCTGACCTTGATCACCTGCGGCGGGACGTTCGACTTCACCACCGCCCGCTACCTGCAACGGACGGTCGTCCGCGCCAATCGGGTCGCCGCGTCGGCGGCGGCCTAGGGACTCGGCGGCCGGTCGCCCCCGTCCCTCGCCGCGCGATGGACGGTTGATGGACGATCTCGTGGTCCGCCCCGCCCGTCGCGACGAGCTGGCGGCCGCCGCCCGCGTCTACCGGCTGGCCGACGACGAGCTCGACCCCCGGCTGCGCGGGCGGGCGATGGGGGAGCTGGCCGGGCCAGGCGCGGCGGTGGACTCCGGGG
>JBBSNJ010000010.1:0-14866 GCA_038232775.1 Thermomicrobiales bacterium | reverse complement strand
TGGGGAAACTTGGGCCGCTACCGGCGAGTGGTCGACCTGCAGCGGGCGGCAAGGCTGATCGTGGCCGAGCACGGCGGCCTGGTGCCGAGCGACCCGGCGGTGTTGCGGGCATTGCCCGGCGTCGGACCCTACACGGCCGGCGCGGTCGCCTGCTTCGCCTTCGAGCGGGACGAGGCGTTCCTCGACACCAACTTACGGCGAGTGGTCCATCGTCTCTTCGTTGGACCTGACCGGCCGGCGGCGACCGTCCCCGAGTCGGCCCTTCAGCGGATCGCCCTCCACGCCTTGCCGCGCGGCCGAGCCTGGGCCTGGAACCAGGGCTTGATGGACCTGGGGGCCACCCTCTGCACCGCCCGCCGTCCCGCCTGCGAGCGCTGCCCGGTGCGCCGCTGGTGCGCGGCGACGCCGGCGATCCTCCAAGCCGACAGCGAGGGGGATCGGCGGCAGGGGCGGGAGCGCCCCGCCTACCGCTACGACGACTTCAAGCGTAAACGCTGCCGGCCGGTCGCGTCGGCGGCGGCGAGAGATCGGGCGAGCGGCCACCGTTTCTATCGCGGCCGGGTGCTGGCGGCGCTGCGAGAGCTGCCGCCGAACGACGCCGGGATCGATCTGCCGTCGCTCGGTCCCCGCCTCCGCGCCGACTTCGGGGACGAGGACCTGCCGTGGCTACGGGGCGTCGTCGAGAGTCTCGAGCGGGACGGGCTGGCCGTGGCCGAGGAGCGCCCCACCTACGACGCGGCCCCCACCCCCGCCCCCGCCTCGACCGAGCTCCGGGTCAAGCTGCCGGAGTGAAGGGAACTTGGGGAGGGTGTTACACGGAGTCCGGGTGGATCGTGGGTGTTGCCCCGGCGGTCCGCGACCACGCTCCCCTCTCCCGCGGACGGGACCGGGGGAAGGGGGCCGGGGGTGAGGGCGCGGGTCAGCCCCCATCAATCTCGCTCGTCGAGAGCGGAGAGCAACGGCGTCGCTGGTGCCGGGACTAAGACGTGGGCGGAGTCGCAGCGTCCCCGGCGGTGGAGGCCACGGGGGCGCTGTCGTCGGTCAGCGACCCTCCTTTGGCGGCCAGCATCGCCTCCATCGTCTCGATCTCGGCCGACTGGGTGTCGATGATGGCGTGTGCGAGGCGGGTAACGACCTCTTGATCCGAGCGGTCGATGACGGCCTCGGCCATCGGCACCCCGCCTCGGTGATGCTCGATCATCAGGCGGAGGAACTCGCGGACGGCCTCGACGCCGCGCAGGTCGGCCAGACGGCGCAACGCTTCCGGGGACGCCAGCCCCGGCATCCGGTCGCCGGCGGGGTGGCCCATCCACGCCATCGGCTCCTCGAAACCGGCCTGGGGGACGTCCCAGAGGGCGAGCCAGGCGTACATCTGGCCGATCTGGTGCTGCTGGGTGGTGATGATGTCGGTCGCCAGCAAGCGGATTGCCGGGTCGTCGGTGCGGTCCAGGATCAGGAACGCCATCTCGACGGCCTGCCGGTGGTGAGTCGACATGTCGCGGGCGAAGCCCGCCTCGGCCGAATCATCCCCAGGGGTGGCGGCGCCAGGCAGGGCGCGGGCCACGCCGACGCCGCCGAGGAGCGCGCCGACCAGGATGGCGAGCGCGGCGACCAGGGCGAGCGCGTTCCGGCGCCGGATCGGGCCGCGGCGGATCGAAGGGGTGCCGTCGGCGGCGGCGCCTTCAACGATGATCGTCTCGCCCACGCTACAGGTCCTCCGGCTGGCCGATTGCGCCGGTGCAGCGGGCGCCCGGCTCCGGCGTCTGGGGCCCCTCCTTGAAGTAGCGGATGAACTGGTCGAGCCGATCATCAGTCGCGGCGTCGAGCGCGAGCTGGTTGTTCCAGGCGGAAGCGACGACCGGCGATGGAAGGTCGGGGTAGGGGCTGACGAGCAGATAGTCCTGCCGGGCTAGGTCGCGCAGCCGGTCGATCTGGTCCTGGGCCAGATCGGGCCGGTAGGTGACCCAGACCGCGCCGTGCTCGAGCGAGTGGACGGCGTTCTCGTTCCGGACCGGATCGGAGTAGTAGCCGCAGTTCTGCCAGGCGGCGTCGTGGGGCCCGCCGACCGGGGGGCGCTCGGCGTACTCGACCACCTCTCCACTGCCGACGTGCTCCGCGACGTCATAGTTGAAGGCGGTGTTGGTCCCCTCGGGGACCTGGTTCAGCTGGCGGTCGCGCAGCAGGTTGTACCCGAACCAGGCGATCGCGGCGACCGCGAGGACGGCGAACGCGATCAGGCCGAGCCGCGTCCAGAGCCAGTGGCGCTCCTTGCGGGCGTACTCCCGGCGGCGTTGCTCGCGCCGCTCTCGAATCATCTCTGGCCGGCGCTCCGCCCGTCGCGGCGGCACCGCGGCCGAGCCGTCCCCGGACGCGCGCGCGGTGGCGGCCTCCCGGCCGGCGGCCGAACCCCTGAGACGCTCGCTCGAACGCGGCGGCGGCGCGCCGATGCCGTTGCCGCTGTTGCTCGTTCGCTGGTTGGCCATCGGTTCCTCGTGGACTGCGGCGGAGGGGGCTGTCGATCGCGGCGGGTGGCCCGCTCTCGGTATCGATCACCACCGGTTCGCCCCGGCGACGGTGGTCCATTCGGTCAGGGATGATACCATCCGCCTCTCCGGCGCCTCCGCTCGATCAGGCACTCGGGCCGGTCTTGGACGCCGGGTGCGATGACGCCCCGCGACCCCCGAAGGAGCCACCGTGCCGTTTCTCCCCAAGGTCGGGCGAGTCCTCCGGGACCGGGTCGGGGCGTCGCCGAACCCGATCGGGCCCGCGCTGCGCGAAACGCGCTCCCGGATCCGCGACGCGGAGACGGTCGTCAGCGTCTGCCCCTACTGCGCGGTCGGGTGCTCCCAGCTCGTCCACGTCCGGGACGGGCGGATCATCAACATCGAAGGAAACCCGGCCAGCCCGATCAACGCCGGCACCCTCTGTCCGAAGGGGGCCGCCACCTCCGGCCTCGTCGCCAGCCCGCTGCGGCAGACGACGGTCCGCTACCGGGCGCCGTTCTCGGACCAGTGGGAGGAGCGTCCGCTCGAGTGGGCGATGGAGCGGATCGCGCAGCGGGTTCACGCGACGCGCAACGCTGGCTACGAGGAGTTCGACGCCGAGGGGAATCGAGTCAACCGCACGCTGGCAATCGGTCACTTCGGCGGCGCCACCCTCGACAACGAAGAGAACTACCTGATCAAGAAGCTCTTCACCGCCGGCCTCGGGATCGTCGCGGTCGAGAATCAGGCCCGGATATGACACTCCTCGACGGTGCCCGGTCTGGGCGCCCGACTCGGCCGCGGCGGCGCGACGACGTTCCTCCAGAACCTGGCCGAGAGCGACTGCGTGGTCATCATGGGCGCCAACATGGCGGAGAACCACCCCGTCGGCTTCCGCTTTGTCGTCCAGGCGCGGGAGCGGGGGGCGACCGTCGTCCACGTCGATCCTCGCTTCACGCGGACGTCGGCCCTGAGCGACCTCCACGTCCCCTTGCGGGCCGGCAGCGACGTGGTCTTTCTCGGCGCGCTGATCAACCACGTCCTGAGCGAGGGACTCTGGTTCGAGGAGTACGTCAAGGCGTACACGAATGCGAGCGTGATCGTCGGCGATCAGTTCCGCGACACGGAAGATCTGGGGGGGCTCTTCTCCGGCTACCTGCCCGAGGAGCGACGCTACGAGAGCGACTCCTGGCAGTACGCCGGCCAGTCGACACAGCCAGCCGCCACCGAGGGTCAGCACCAGGACGCCGAGGCCTACAGCCAGCGTACGGGGCGGACCGACCGGCCGCTGGAGACCGACCCGACGCTCGAACACCCGCGCTGCGTCTTCCAGATCGTCAAACGCCACTTCGCCCGCTACACCCCCGAGATGGTCGAGACCCTCTGCGGCGTCCCCCGCGATCTGTTCCTGAGAGTGGCGGACGCGATCGCGCGCAACTCGGGGCCGGAGCGGACGACCAGCTTCGCCTACGCCGTGGCCTGGACCCAGCACACGACCGGCACCCAGATGATCGGCTGCTGCGCGATCCTGCAATTGCTGCTCGGCAACATCGGTCGGCCCGGCGGCGGGATCATGGCGCTGCGGGGGCACGCCACGATTCAGGGCAGCACCGACATCCCGACCCTCTACAATCTCCTCCCCGGCTATCTGCCGATGCCAAGCACCGTGGAGTCGCACGAGACGTTGGAGGACTACCTGGCGGCAATCTCCTCGCCGACCGGCTGGTGGCACAACGCGCCGGCGTACAGGGTCAGCCTGCTCAAGGCCTACTACGGCGAGACGGCCGCCGCCGACAACGACTACGCCTACGACCGGCTGCCGAAGATCGGCGACGACTACTCGTTCCAACCGATGCTGCTGATGATGCGCGACGGAACGATGCGCGGCCTCTTCTGCATGGGGCAGAACCCGGCGGTCGGCGGCCAGAACGCCAAGCTGGCGCGGAGGGCTCTGGCCGAGCTCGACTGGCTGGTCGTGCGCGACGCGTTCGCCTGCGAGACGGCGACCTTTTGGCTCGACGCGCCGGAGGTGAGCGACGGGGCGATCCGGCCGGAGTCGATCAAGACCGAGGTCTTTCTCTTGCCGGCCGCGTTGACCCCCGAGAAGGCGGGCTCCTACACCAACACCCAGCGGCTGGTGCAGTGGCACGACAAGGCGGTCGAGCCTCCCGGCGACGCCCGCTCCGAGGCGTGGTTCATCCACGATCTGCACCGCCGGCTACTGGCGCTTGCCGGCGGGGACGACGGGGCGGCGGCACGGCAGCTCCGGGCGCTGCGCTGGGACTACCCGACGGACGCGCGAGGGGAGCCGGAGCTGGAGGCGGTCGTGGCCGAGATCAACGGCTGGACCGAGGCCGACCGGCGACCGGTCGCCGGCTTCGGCGACCTGCGGGCCGACGGAAGCACAGCCTGCGGCTGCTGGATCTACTCCGGGATCCGGCCCGAGGCGGGGCGAAACTTGGCCCGGCAGCGGGAGACAGCGCCGGACGGGGGTGACCGTGCCGCCCTCGATTGGGGCTTCGCCTGGCCCGCCAACCGCCGCATCCTCTACAACCGCGCCGCCGCCCGACCCGACGGTTCCCCCTGGAGCGAGGCAAAGCGGTGGGTCTGGTGGGATGCGACCGAGGAGCGGTGGACCGGCTTCGACGTGCCCGACTTCCCGGTGACCAAGCCGCCCGACTATCTCCCTCCGGCCGGTGCCGAGGGGATCGACGCTCATCCGGGGGACGCCCCCTTCCTGATGATGGCCGATGGCAAGGGGCAGCTCTACGCCGCCTCCGGGCTGCGCGACGGTCCGCTACCGACCCACTACGAGCCGTGGGAGACGCCGGTCGCGAACCGGCTCTACCCGGAGCAGGAGCGGAGCCCGGCCGCCAAGCTCCACGAGCGCCCGGACAACCCGTATCACCCGCCGCGCGATCCGCGCTTCCCGCACGTCCTGACGACCTACCGCCTAACCGAGCACCACACCGCCGGCGCGATGTCGCGCTTCGTCCCCTGGCTGGCCGAGCTCCAGCCGGAGGGGTTCGTGGAGCTCGACCCCGAGCTGGCGGGCGGGCTCGGGGTCGGCAACGGGGAGTGGGTCGTCGTCTCGACGTTGCGGGGGGAGGTCGAGGCCCGCGCTCTCGTCACCGATCGCCTCCGGCCGTTGCTGGTTGATGGCCGGCGGCTGCACCAGGTCGGTTTTCCTTGGCACTTCGGCTACGGCGGGATTGCCCGCGGCGCGGTCGCGAACGACCTGAGCGCGCTGATCGAGGACCCGAACTCGCTGATCCACGAGGGGAAGGCGTTCACCTGCGGCCTGCGAAAGGGCCGGCTCGCCCCCGCCGACCCGCCGCCGTCGTCCGCGGAGGCGAGCTGATGCCGCCGGCGTCGGGTGCCGACCTGGACGGTCTCCTCGGCTCCGGCACGACGGGCGCCCGAGCGGGGGCCGTCGGCTTCTTGACCGACGCCAGCCTCTGCATCGGCTGCAAGGCGTGCGAGGTGGCCTGCAAGCAGTGGAATCAGCTCCCGGCCGATGAGCCGGAGGGGCGCGGCGGGCAGGGGAAGCGCCGGGGCCTGACCGGGTTCCGCTACGACAACCCCGTCGATCTTGGAGCGACGACCTGGCGCCACGTCGCCATTGTCGAGCAGACCGCCCCGGCGCCGGCAGTGGCGGCGGCTGGGTCGGGCGGCGGGACGAAGACTTCCGGCCCCACCGAGTCCGCTGTCCCCGTCGAAGCTGCCGAACCTGCCGCCACCAGCGTCGCCTGGCTGATGCTGAGCGACGTCTGCAAGCACTGCGTCCACGCCGGCTGTCTGGAAGCCTGCCCGACCGGGGCGATCGTGCGGACCGAGTTCGACACCGTCGTCATCCAACCCGACATCTGCAACGGCTGCGGCTACTGCGTCCCGGCCTGTCCCTTCGGCGTGCCCCAGCTCGACGACGGCAGCAAGATCGCCCGCAAGTGCACCCTATGCTACGACCGCCTCCGCGACGGTCTGGAGCCGGCCTGCGCCAAGGCCTGCCCGACCGACTCGATCGTCTTCGGCCCGATTGCCGATCTCCTACCGCAGGCTCAGGCGCGGGTGGCGACGCTCAAGGCGCGGGGTCAGACCGAGGCTCAGCTCTACGGCGACCGCGCCTCGGGCGGCACGGGCGGGATCGACGGCTTGAACGCGCTCTTCGTGCTGACCGCCCCACCGGAGACGTACAACCTGCCGGCTGCCCCTGAACTCCCCCAGGACAAGACGCTCCCGGCCTTCCTGGCGACCGCGGCGGCGGCGATCGGCCTCGGCGTCGCGGCACTGGTGGCGCTGCGCGGGGGGACGCGGCCTTGACGGTTCGAATCGAACCGCTGGTGCCTCGGCGGAGACAGATCCGGGGCGGCAACGCGCGCGGTCCCCGACGTCGCGCCGGGCCAAACGGGCCTTCGCTCACTGGGCGGCGCGGAAAGCTCGCGCTGAGTGACGGGCTACTTCCGGCGGCGGTTGGATCCCTCTCCCCCAGGCAGAGTCTGAGTGCATGCCTTCGCTCCCTTGGGAGTTGCCCTCACCCCCAACCCCTCTCCCGTGCGCGGGAGAGGGGATTTGGTCCCGCTTCGGCACGGCGGAAACGTTCGACTGGATATCGTTTCGGCTGGTCCGCAGGTTTCGGCGGTGGCATCGGCGGCGGGCGTCGGCCCCAGGAGCGGACGAGGTCGTGGCGGTGAGCACCCTTCAGGAGCCGAAGCTGCGGCGGGAGCCAGCAACGCCGGCGTCCGGCACGGGAGACGGCACCTACTACGGCGTCCCGGTGATCCACCGGCCGCATTGGAAGTGGCTGATCATCTTCTACTTCTTCTTCGGGGGAATCGCCGGCGCGGCGGCGGTTCTGGCGGTGATCGCCGACCTCATCGCCGGACGGGACGGCCGACTACTCGGTCGAGTAGCACGTTATGTCTCCTTTGCGGCACTCGTGCCGAGCCCGGTCTTGCTGATCCTCGACCTCGGCCGGCCGGAGCGGTTCCTCAACATGCTCCGGATCGTCAAGTTCCGCTCGCCGATGTCGGTCGGGACGTGGGGGCTGAGCCTCTTTGGGCTGCTCTCGACACTCGTCACCGCGCGTCAGGCGGCGGTCGACGGACTGCTCGGACGGGGGCGGCTGCGGGGGCACTTGCTGAACCTGCCGCAGCGGGGTTTGGGTCTAGCGACCGCCCCCCTCGGGTTCTTCGTCGCGGGCTACACCGGGGTGCTGCTGGCGGCGACGGCGGTCCCGCTCTGGGCGAAGCGCGGTCTGCTGCTGGGTCCCCTCTTCCTCGCCTCCGCCTTTTCGACGGCGACCGCCGCGGTCGCGATCCCGCTCGCCCTGCTGGCCGGTCCCCGAGACTCCGCGCTACGGCGGCTGGCGCGGGTGCAGGTCGTCGCGATCGCGGCCGAGCTCACGCTCCACAAGCTCTGGCTCGACGGACTCGGGGAGACGGCCGCTCCGCTGAGGACGGGACGAACGGGCGAGGTCCTCCATCGCGGCACGGTCCAAGCCGGCCTGGTGCTGCCGCTCTGTTTGCACGCAATCGGCCGCGTGGTCCCCGGTTCGCTGGGGCGTCCGCTCTCGCTGGTCGGCTCGGGGCTCGTCTTGTCGGGCGGGTTCTGCCTCCGCTACGCGGTGGTCGTCGGCGGGCGGGAATCGGCGGACGACCCGCGCGCGACGTTCGAGTGGACGAAGCGCAGGGAGTAGCCGTCGCTTGCCACTCGGGGGCGGCGACCCCGACGTGCTGGGGGTGCTGATGCGAAACTCAGATGATTGCTTCCGGTTCCCGGAGAGAAGCCCTCGCCCCCGTCCCCTCTCCCCCGCACGGGAGAGGGTGGCCCTTCCATCCGTTGATGGTGAAACGGTTGAACCGGAGAACGTACGATCACGAGCAACGCTAGTGCCGCTTCAGCGACTGCTCCCGCTGAGATGGCGAGACCTAGGTGACGGTCGCCGAGAACTGACCGGCAGACACGCCTTCGATGATTTCCGAGAGGCGGGCGGACTTTTCTCGGAGCGGGCCGGTCTGACTTGGAATGGCCAGCCAGGCTGGGAACGGCGGCGCCGTGATTCGCCGGATCGCGTAGCTCGAGCAGACCCTCAGGGTGTCGCGCGCGTCCTGCAGCGGCGTCAGCTCCTCGCCGACGTGGCGCCTGGCCCGCCAGGACCGGTCGTGCCGCTCCCGCACCCACTCGGGGGCAGACGCCATCCGTCGCTCGACCGAGGCGGGGTCCAGGGAGGCCAACTCGTTCAGGGCATCCGCCAGCTCGGGGCAATCATGGGCACGCGTCAGTCGTTCGAAGCGGGTGCCGACACGACCCAGGGACGCGTCGCGTGCTCCCCACCCTTCCATCACCCCTGCGGTGAGCCACTTGGCGGCCGATCTGAGCTCGGAGGTGGCGCCCGAGAGATCCTGACGGTCAAGGTTCGCCAGGACGTTCCGGTCCGCTGCCGCTACCTCCCGCCGAGCGCGGACCAAACGGAACTCGACCACGGTCGGGTCAAACCGGTGGCGCGTGAGCCAGCGAGCGAGCGGACCGGCGAGGTTGCTCGGATCGTAGACCGGTCGACTCCGATAGCCTTTGTCGAGGGCGTGGTACCAGCGGTCGTCGTCCAGCCTTTCCATCACCCCGGGGCTTCCCGGCCCAAGGACTCGGTCGACCTCACTGGTCAAGAACGCGAGCCGGCCGATGTCCAGCCCCGTCCACCATCCCTCGTCCACCCATTGCGGGAGCAGCTCGGCGCGATGCCGCTCGACCTCGGCCCGAGCCGTCTCTACCCGGTCATCGTCGTAGACGGGGAGAAGGTCGATGTCCGACAGCGGCCACGGCTCGCCTCGCCCGAGACTGCCTGCGAGGACGAGGCCGCGCACCCCCTCGATCGCGGCAAGTGCGGAAACGGCCGCAGTGACGCGGCGCGCCTGAATCGCCTCCCAGTCGTGGAGGAAGGCAGCGAAACGTTCGGGGCTGGTCCGCCCGCCCAGTACGTCTTCCATCGCCCTCGCCTCCCCCACCGATGCTGAGTCCGGACCCGCCACACGAGCCCGACCGACCCGTGCTCCCTTGCGGCCGGCAGCCCCGGCCGCTCCTACCGCCTCCTCTTGCGGTCCGTTCGGAACCAAAGCCGCGACTGCGCCGTGCAGAAAAGTTTCCCTCCCTTACTGGAAGACCGACGGCGGCGTTGTCGACCTCCGGCCGACGGGCGCAGCAAGCAGCGCCCCTACCCAGCCTGACGACGGCAACTCTTCTGATAACCGCGGTAGCGGGCAGGCCCACGGCCCTACCGCCCACGACACGGACCGCCTGCGCATGGTCGCGGTCCAGTCGTTATTCGTAGCGCATCCTCCCCGAGCGTTCGGGAGGATGCATACCTACCCCGGTTGCAGCGTTCCGCTTTCGGGAGCAGGAACCACTGCCCGCTCCCGCGCGCGGGAGCGGGGCCGGGGAAGAGGGCTTCTCTCCGGGGAAGCGGCAGCCATCACCCGACCCACGTATTATGTCATTCTCGGCGGCATTGCAGCGCGAGGAGTCTCACCGCACACGGGGCCTCCCGCTACGCGATCCGCTCCCCGAGCCAATCCGGCACCTCGGCCAAGGGGAGGCGCTGCTGGCTCATGTCGTCGCGGTCCCGAACGGTCACCGAATGGTCGTCGAGCGTGTCGTAGTCGACGGTGAAGCAGAAGGGGGTGCCGATCTCGTCCTGGCGGCGGTAGCGCTTGCCGATGTTGCCGGTCTCGTCGTAGTCGATCAGGGCGCCGGTGGTGTCTTGGAGGCGGTCGAAGAGGCGTCGAGCCGGTTCGGCCAGCTCCGGCTTCTTCATCAGGGGCAGGACGGCCGCCTTGTAGGGGGCGACGCGGGGGTGGAGGCGGAGGACGACACGAGTATCGGCCTTGCCGTTGACGTCGACCGTTTCCTCCTCGTCGTAGGCGTCGAGCAAGAGAACCAGGCAGGTGCGATCAACGCCGAAGGTCGGCTCGATTACGTGCGGCAGGTAGCGGCTGTTCTCGGCTTGATCGAAGTAGGTCAGGTCTTCGCCGCTGACCTCCTGGTGCTGGCGGAGGTCGAAGTCGGTCCGGTAGGCGAGGCCGTAGAGCTCCTTCCAGCCCATCGGCCCGGGGAAGGCGTACTCGAAGTCGACCGTCCGGCTCGAGTAGTGCGACAGCTCGTCTTGGTCGTGCTCGCGGACGCGGATGTGCGCCTCGTCGACGCCGAGGAGGCGGAGCCAGGAGCGCATCTGGCTCAGCCACTCCTCGAAGGCGTCGGCCCAGAGAGCGGGCTTGACGAAGTACTCGATCTCCATCTGCTCGAACTCCAGCAGGCGGAAGATGAAGTTGCCGGGGGTGATCTCGTTCCGGAACGCCTTGCCGATCTGGGCGATCCCGAACGGCAGCTTGACGCGCGAGGTGGCGACGACGTTCTTGTACTGAACGAACATCGCCTGGGCCGTCTCCGGCCGCAGGTAGACCTCGGTCCCAGTCTCCTCCAAGGGGCCGATCGTCGTCCGGAACATCAGGTTGAACTGGCGGGCCTCGGTCAGGGTGGCGTTGCCGCAGACGGGGCACTTCAGCCCGGCCGCCTGGATCATCCCCGTCATCTCGGCCGGCGATTTGCCTTCGACCTGTTCCCCCAGCTTCTCCGCGATCAGATGGTCCGCCCGGAAGCGGCTCTTGCAGGTCCTGCAATCGACCATGGGGTCGCTGAAGCCGGCGACGTGGCCCGAGGCCTCCCAAACGCGGGGGTGCATCAGGATGCCGGCGTCGAGGCCGACGACATCCCGGCGGCGGTGGACGAACGTCCGCCACCAGAGCTCCTTGACGTTGCGCTTCAACTCGGCGCCGAGGGGACCGTAGTCCCAGGTGTTGGCTAGGCCGCCGTAGATGTCCGAACCGGGGTAGACGAAGCCGCGGCGCTTGCACAGTGCCGCGATCTTCTCCATCGTCGCCACCCGGCGGGTCTGTTCTGCCGCTCCTGTCATCGTCCTCGGTCGCTCCTCTCGATCGCGGACCGCTCGGGGCTCGCGGAGCCGAGCCGGCCCCCGGCGTCGATGCGGCTCGTACCTCGCGTTCTGATCCGCCCGGTGAACGGGAGATCAGTCCAGGTTGTCGTTGGCGCCGGGCGGGAGGGTGCCGTTCTCGTGGCCCGAGCCCGCCGTCGAGAGCCGGCGGTAGATCTGGGTGGTCGAGATGCTGACGTGTCCCAGCAGCTTCTGGACCTCGTGCAGCTCGGCGCCCCCGCGGAGGGCGTGGGCAGCGAAGGTGTGGCGCAGGGTGTGGGGGGTGATGTGAGCGATCTCCGCCCGCTGGGCGTAGGCCTTGAGGATCAACCAGAAGCCCTGGCGGGTGAGGCGCCGGCCGCGGTGGTTGAGGAAGAGGGCCGGATCTTGCCGCAGATCGAGGCGGGGGCGGGCCGCTTCGAGATAGCGGACGATCGAGCGGGTCGCACTCTCGCGGATCGGGACGTGGCGCACGCGCCCGGTCCGACCCGCGCAGCGGACCGAGCGGTCGGCGAGGTCGAGGTCGCCGCTGTCGAGCGAGACGAGCTCGGTGACGCGCATCCCGGTCGCGTAGAGCAGTTCCAGCATCGCTCGGTCGCGGAGCGCCTCCGGCCGAGCGGTCGTCGCGGCAGTGTCTGTCTCGGGCTGGGCGAGGAGGCGGGCGACCTCGGCCGGGGTGATCGCGCGGGGGGTGTACTTATCGACCTTGGGCGAGGCCATCTTGGCCGCGAGGTCGCCCCGCATCCGTCCGTCTTGGAGGAGGAAGTTGCAGAACGACTTGATCGCGGCTGTCTTGCGGGCGACGGTCGAGGAGGCGTAGTCGCGGGCGCGGAGAAAGATCAGGTAGGTCGTTAGGTGGTCATCGGTCAACTCTTCCCAGCGGCCGAGCGGGACACCGCCGCCACCGCCGGCCTCGGCGAGGACCGCCGGTTCCTCCCCGAGGAGGGCCGCGGTCACGTCCGGCCCTCGACGCAGGTAGGCGACGAACTGGTTGAGGTCGTTGCGGTAGGCGAAGATGGTGTTGGCGGAGAAGCCGCGCCCCGCCTCGAGATCGTAGAGGAAGCGCTCGACGTCCGCCTCCATGGTGGCGAGGAGCGGCGCTCCGTCCGCCCCCGACGCCCCAGGCGCCTCAGACGCCCCCGAGGGCAGTGCTCGCTCTGGTCCTGGCATCCCCATTCCGCCCCTCCGAGCCCCCGGCCCCAACTTACCCCCGCGGCCGGGCATCGTCGACCGCGCCCCGAATCTCGTTCATGCACTCGCCGGCGCCCGGTCCCCAATCCATGGGCGCCTGGCACGTCGCGCTAGGCGCCGGCGGCCACCAGCCGCGGGTCGGCGACCTCGCTCCGCGCCGCCAACAGCTTCTCCAGCGGGAAGAACTCGAGCCCGAACGCCTCAGCCACCGCGGCGTGGGTGACGCGCCCGTCGAGGACGTTGACCCCCTTCGCGAGCGCCGGGTCGCGACCGACCACGCTGGCGAGGCCGAGGTCGGCCAGCTCGAGACCATAGGGGAGGGTGACGTTGGCGAGGGCCAGTGTGCTGGTGCGGGGGACGGCGCCGGGCATGTTGGTGACGCAGTAGTGGACGACGCCGTCGACGACGAAGGTGGGGTCGCTGTGGCTGGTCGGGCGGGCGGTCTCGATGCACCCCCCTTGGTCGATGGCGACGTCGACGACGACCGAGCCGGGTCGCATCGCTTCGACCATCTCGGCGGTGACCAGCTTGGGGGCTTTGGCGCCGGCGATCAGGACCGCGCCGACGACCAGATCTGCAGCGCGGACGGCGGCGCCGAGGTTCTGCTTGTTCGAGGCCAAGGTGTGGATGCGGCCGTGGAGGGACTGGTCGATCTGGCGCAGGCGCTCGACGTTGTTGTCGACGATCGTCACGTTGGCGCCCATCCCGAGCGCGATCTGGGCCGCGTTGGTGCCGACCACGCCGCCGCCGACGACGACGACCTCGGCGCCGGGGACACCGGGCACGCCCCCAAGGAGGAGACCACCGCCCCCCTGGGGCGCTTCAAGGAAGTGGGCGCCGACCTGGACCGACATCCGGCCCGCCACCTCGCTCATCGGGGTCAGCAGCGGCAGCAGGCCGCTCGCCAATTGGACCGTCTCGTAGGCGACGGCCTGGACCCGGTTGCGCATCAGGGCACGGGTCAGACTCTCGTTGGCGGCGAGGTGGAGGTAGGTGAAGAGGATCTGCTCGGGCCGGAGCAGCCCGTACTCGGCGGCGACCGGCTCCTTGACCTTGACGACCATCTCGGCGGCGGCAAAGACCGCCTCGGGGCCGTCGGCCAGCTCGGCGCCGGCGGCGGCGTACTCGGCGTCGGGGAACCCGCTGCCGACGCCGGCTCCGCGCTCGACGATCACCCGGTGCCCCCGCGCGGCGTACTCGTGGACCCCGGCCGGGGTGGTCGAGACCCGGTTCTCCGAGTCCTTGACCTCCTTCGGCACCCCGACGATCATGCCCGGTCGTCCCTTTCGCTGAGCGCTCCGTCGTCGGCCGCGCGGCGACTCTGCTCGATCGTGGACCCGACGCGGCTCCACGGGCCGCTGCCGTGGTCGCAGCCCAACCGGCAACGCGTCCGGCCGCGGGGTTCGGTCGCCGCGTCGGCGCGGCTCACGGGCGCGCATTCTAACATAACGCTTCTCGGGGCCCGGAACGCTCGCCGAGGAAAGGCGGGGCGGGAGCGTCGGCCCGATCACCAGGCCGCCGTTGTACCATTGCGGCTTCGGCATCGGCCGGTCCCCGGCGCGGGCGATCGGCGGCAAGGGCGTCGGGAGCACCCCATCGTGTCCGAAGGTCTGCTGAACGGTCTGCTGATCATCCCCGTCCTGGCGGTCCTGATCCTCGTCCACGAGATCGGCCACTTCGTCGCCGCCCGCTCGGTCGGGGTCACGGTCGAGGAGTTCGGGATCGGCATCCCGCCGCGCCTGAAGGGGTGGCGGCGGAACGGCGTCCTCTGGTCGATCAACTGGATCCCGTTCGGCGGGTTCGTCCGGGTCAAGGGGGAGGACGCCAACGACACCGATCCCGGCTCGATGAACGCCAAAGGTCCGCTCCAGCGCGCCTTTTTCCTGGTGGCCGGCTCGACGATGAACTTCCTGCTGGCGATCGTGCTGATGATCGTGATCCTGGGCATCCTGGGGGTGCCGCGGCAGAGCTTCTACATCGGCGAGGTGCTGCCGAACTCGCCGGCGGCGGCGGCCGGCTGGCAGGTCAACGACCGGATCGTCTCGGTCGCCGGGACCGCGGTCGAGCGCGACCGGGATCTGAAGAGCCGTTCCAAGGAGTTCGCCGGCCAGGAGATGAGCGTCGTCGTCCGGCGCGGCGACGAACTGGTCGACACCCTGGTCGTGCCGCGCGAGAACCCCGGCGACCAAGGCGCGCTCGGGATCCGGTTCTT
>JBBSNJ010000009.1:0-15029 GCA_038232775.1 Thermomicrobiales bacterium | reverse complement strand
CGCCAGCAGCGGCGCGAAGAGCGCGAGCAGCACCATCACCGTCAGCACGACCGCCCCCACCACCGCCCCCGGATTCTGCCCGATCCGGACCAACGCCTGCCGCACTTGCCCCCGCGCCGGCACCGCCCGCGCCAGCGCCGGCCGGGCCCCCGGCCCGACCGCGGCCGGCGTCCCCGCCGGGCGAGCCGCGCCCGCCGCCACCCCGACCCGCCCCTCGCTCAGATCAGGCATAGCGGATCCGGGGGTCGAGCACGCCGTAGAGCAGATCGACGAGGAGGCTGACCGTGACGTAGATCGCGGCCGTCACCAGAACGGTCCCCTGGATCAAGGGGAAATCGCGGTTGTTGATCGCCGTCACCGCCACCCGCCCCAATCCTGGCCGCGAAAAGACCGTCTCGGTCACGACCGCCCCCGAGAGCAAGCCGGCGAGCTGCAAGCCGAGATAGGTGACGGTCGGGATCATCGCGTTGCCGAGCGCGTGGCGGCCGACGACCAGCCGCTCGGCCAGCCCCTTGGCGCGGGCGGTGACGACGAAGTCCTGCCGCAGCACCTCCAGCATCGAAGAGCGGACCAACCGCGCGATGTAGGCCGAGGAGGCGAACCCGACCGCGATCGCCGGCAGCACCAGATGCTGCCAGCCGCCGAGCCCGGTCGCTGGGAAGAGGTGGATCCGGAACGAGAAGGCGAACAGGAGCAGCAGCCCGAGATAGAAGACCGGCATCGAGACCCCGAGCAGCGCGACCGCCATCACCCCGGAGTCGAGCCACGAGTTGTGGAACAGCGCCGCCAGCACGCCGAGCGACACCCCCATCACCACCGCCACCACCAGCCCGGAGAGCGTCAGTTGGACGGTCGGCCAGAGCGCCTCCTCGATCGTCTCCCAGACGGGGCGCTGGTTGCGCAGCCCGTTGCCGAGGTCGCCCCGCAGCACGCCCCCCATGTAGTCGGCGTACTGCACCCAGATCGGCCGGTCCAGCCCGTACTGGTGGCGGATCTGGGCCGCTCGCTCATCGGAGATCGGCTTGTCCCCGGCGATGATCGAGACCGGATCGCCGGGGGTCAGGTGGAGCATCAGGAAGGTGAAGAGGCTGATCCCCAGCAGCACCGGGACCGCCTGCGCCACCCGCCGCAGGATGTAGGTCGCCATGCGTAGTCACCAGGCGTCAGGCGTCAGGACGAAGGCGTCAGGACGAAGGCGTCAGGACGAAGGCGTCAGGCGGCGAGGCGACTCGCCCGGTCGCCCCACGCTTGTCGTCCAACTCCTGTCGCCTGTCGCCTGTCGCCTGTCGCCTACTCCGTGAAGTGCGCGTCGTTCATCAGGACGTAGGAGGCGAGGTAGTCGAGGACGTCCCCCTCCAGGGTGTCGCGCTTGGCGTTGTAGACGACCGTGTCGACCAGGGGGATGACCACCGCTTCCTCCAGCACCTGGCGCTGGATCTGGCCGTAGAGCTCCTGGCGCTCCTGGGGGTTATTGCTGGCCGCCGCGTCCTCCAGCATCTGGTCGATCTCGGGGTTGTTGTACTGGGCGCGGTTGAAGGCGCCGATGTTGTCGGAGTGGAAGATCGTCCGCAGCACGTCCGGGTCGGCGTAAGAGAACCACATGAACGAGAAGTCGTAGTTGTTCTCCTCGCGCCAGGTCTGGCTGTAGGCGCCGCGCTCCATCGGCTCGACCGCCATGTCGATCCCGAGCTCGCGGAAGGCGCCCTGGAGGAAGGTGGCCATCGCGTTGTCGCGGGGTCGGTCGATGATCGGCATGTAGAGCTCGAGCCGCTGGCCTTCCTTCTCGCGGAACTCGCCGTTGAGGGTCCAGCCCGCCTCGTCGAGCAGGGCGCCCGCCCGCTCTGGGTCGTAGCCGTACATCTCCTCGGTCGCGGCGTCGTAGCCGAACGTCGGCCGCATCAGCGGGCTGGCCGCCGGCAGGTTGGCGCCGCCGAAGACCGCCTGGTTGAACGCGTCCTTGTCGACCGCGTACTCCAGCGCCCGCCGCACCGCCGGGTCGGCCACCGCCCGGTCCGGGCGCGACGTGTTCGGCAGCAGGACGAAACCCGACCCCGGCTGCGGCCGCTCGATGATCGCGATCGCCGGGTCGGCGGCCAGGTCCTCGGCCTGCAACGGGTCGATCTCGTCGATGTACTGGGTCTCCCCGGAGAGGAGGGTGCCGGTCCGGACCGCCGGGTCGGGGATCACCTGGTAGACGATCTCGTCCAGGTAGGCCGGCCCCTGGTTCTGGAAGAAGGAGGAGCCCCAGCTATAGTCCGGGTTGCGGACGACGGTGATGTGGTCGGCCTCGACCCACTCCCCGAACATGAACGGACCGGTGCCGACCGGGGCGCGGGCGAAGTCGGCCAGCCCCATCTCACGGACGGCGGTCGGCGAGACGATGCCGAGGTAGCCGTTGATCCCCGAGAGGAACGGGGTGAACGGCCGGGACAGCATCAACCGCACCGTGTACTCGTCAATCACCTCCGCCTGCTCGTAGGGTCCGACCTGATCGTGCGCCTGGCCGGCGACGATCACGCTCGCCGGGTCGGGCGTCCCGGCCGCGCCGGCCGCCGCCAGCTTGTCGGCCTCGACCACCCGGTCGAAGGTGAACTTCACCGCCTCGGCGTTGAACGGGGTCCCGTCGTGGAAGGTGACCCCCTGCTTGAGGGTGAAGACGTACCCCAGCCCGTCCTCCGACACCTCCCACGACTCGGCCAGGGCCGGCACGATCTCGGTCGCCGACGGCATCCAGACCAGCGGCTCGCAGATGTTGAGCGTGACCCGGATCGTCGAGTCGAAGTGGGTCGCCTGCGGGTCGAGCGTGCCGTCGACGTCGAAGCCGAGGCCGTAGGTCAGCGTCCCCCCGCTCTGCGGCTCCTGCCCCGCCACGCGGACGGCGCCGGCGCGGGCGAGCCCGCCCCGCCCGATCGCCGCCGCCTCGAACTGCCAGACCGAGGCGGCGGCTGTTGCCGCCGCCGACCCGGCGACCAGCGAGCGTCGGGTGAGGCGGGGCCGAGCCTGCGGGGAACGGGTCGTCTCGTCGCGGAACCTCGTCATCGCTCGTTCCTCCTACGCGCGTACGCGCGCCGCCGGTCCCCGCTTCCGATCGCCGGCCGGGGGGGCGACGATCCGCCAGGATCGAAGTCCGGATCAAACCCGGCAGCTGATCCGGGAATTGCCGGTCGGCTCGGCGACCGGGGCCGGCAGCTTACGGCCGCACCGCCACGGCGTCAACGGTCGATGAGCGGGGAAAGCCAGGCGTCTGCCGTCTGCCGTCTGCCGTCTGCCGTCTGCCCTCTGCCGTCTGGCGTCTGGCGTCTGGCGTCTGGCGTCTGGCGTCTGGCGTCTGGATCAGGGTGCCGGGAGCGTGGCCGGTGACGCGATCGCCGTCGCCGCGCCGCCCGGCCCGAAAGGGACCGGGCTGAGCCGACCAACCCCCCAAATCGGGGCTCCTCCCCCGGCGATCGCCGCCTCCACCGGGCGCAGCCGGCTTCAGCCGGGTTCGTCGCTTCAGCCCGGTCCCTTTAGGGCCGGGCGACCCCGGACCGGCGCCCCCTGCCTCCTCCGGACTCCAGGTGATCGCTCCGGTTGGCCGCAGAGCGGCCCTCACCCCCAACCTCTCTCCCGTGCGCGGAAGCGGGGAGACCGTCCATCCGCCGAGCGCGGGAGTAGTCAACCGGACTCCGTGTGAGGTACGGTCGGGCGATGTGCAGCGGGTGATCGTCATCGCGACGGCCAGGACCACGACGCTCGAACGCCCGCCGGCAGAGACTCCCCGGTTCTCCGCTCGGTGCCCCGTCCTGCCCGACCCACGGGCAGCCTCGCGACCTCGCGGCGATCGGGAAGCTGGTCTCTGTCGACGGCATCCTCGTTCGCGGCAGGGAGACCACCGGGCGGAGGGAGGGGCCTATCCTCGATCAGAGGTCGCCTCCGGTTCCTGGACCTCGCCCCGTCACCCACCCGTAGCGGGGATCGTCGTCGACGATCGCCCCGCCCGCCCGCGTCCCGATCCCCGCCCCGCCATCGACCGCGATCACCGCCCCGGTGACGTAGCTGGCCGCGTCCGAGGCCAGGAAGAGGACGACCGAGGCGACTTCGTCCGGCTCCCCCGGCCGCGCCAGCGGCAGCGTCGGGATCCGCCGCCCGAGCGCCGCCGCCATCGCCGGCGGCAGCGGCTTCGGCTGGGTGTCGATCAGACCGGGGCTGACCGTGTTGACCAAAATCCCGTGCGGCGCCAGCTCGATCGCCGCCACCCGCGAAAAACTCTCGGTCGCCGCCCGGCTCGAGGCGTAGGCCGCCGCCCCGGCCGAGCCGCGCCCGCTGACGCCCGAGGAGAAGTTGACGATCCGGCCGCCCCCGCCAGCCGCGATCATCGCCCGCGCCGCCGCCTGGGTCATCAGGAAGGTGCCCCGCGCGTTGACCCCGTAGACCCGGTCCCAGACCTCGACCCGCTCCTCCAGCAGCGCCGCGTGCGGCGCCACCGCCGCGTTGTTGACGCAGACGTCGAGCCGCCCCCAGCGCCCGACCGCGGCACCGACGATCGCCGCCGCGCCCTCCTCGGTCGCCACGTCGGCGACGATCGCCGCCACCCGGTCCCGCGCCTCGCCGCCGGCGCCGGCGACCGTCTGGGCCAACCCGGCCTCGTCCCGGTCGGCGGCGACCACCCACGCCCCGGCCGCGAGGAACCGCCCGACCGTCATCCGGCCCACCCCACGGGCCGCGCCGGTCACGATCACGATCCGGTCGCCGAAATCGAACGCCACGTTCATCGTCCGCCCCCCACCACCGTGATCGACCGCTGGGCGGTCGATCACGGGCGCCCCGCCGCGCCCCATTCCGGGCCTACGAGGCATCCGTCGCCGTCGCCTGGCCCACCGGCATGGGCGTCCCAATCGCTCGTCGCCCCTCCCGTGATCGTACCCCAGGCCACCAATCCCGCCGCCTAGAGCGGGTTGCAAGGAAGTTGACCGGCCGCGACCAACGGTAGGGGCGCTGCGTGTTGCGCCCGTCGCCCGCACGGCGACAGTGGCCCACCGAACCACTCTGCGGCCCTGAGCCGCCTCTTCTGCGAGGCGCTGTAGCGTTCCGTCCCTTCCCCTCTCATCCCAACTTCGCCTGACCACTGGAGCGTCGACTCCCCCTCGCCCGTCGCGTCGGACGAGGGGGTCGGGGGTGAGGGCCACCACGCGTCACCCGAGGGCCGTATCAGGACACCATCTGGTTGACGCCCGGCCCCTGGCCCCGCACGATAGCCCCAATAGGAGGCCCCCACCAATGCCCGAGCACGACCCGATCGCCCCCGCTGCTCAAACGGACCGCCGCCGCTTCGACGCCTGGCTCGACGACTTCTTCGCTCACTACTACGCCCGGCGACCGGTCAACGCGACCTTCATCGGCGTCCACGACCACGACCACGCCCTGCCCGATCTCTCCCCCGACGGCCTGACCGAGACCGTCCATCAGATGCGCGGGCTGCGCGCCCGCCTCGCCGCCCTCCCGGCCGAGGGTCTCGACGAGCCGCGCCGCCACGACCGCCGCCTCGCCGACGCCTTCCTCGAGCTCCAGCTCCTCGAAGCCGAGCTGCCCCAGGCCCCCCGCTCCAACCCGACCGTCGCCACCGGCGAGGGGGTCTTCTCCGTCCTCGCCCTCTTCCTCCGCGACGCCGAACCCCTGGCCGACCGCGTCGCCGCCGCCACCGCCCGGATGGAACGCCTCCCCGCCTTCCTCGCCGCCGCCCGCGCCACCACCCACCAAGCGCCCCCGGCCTGGACCGAGCGGGCGAGCCGCGAAGCCCAGGCCGGCGCTGCCTACTTCGCCCGCGGCGTCCCCCGCCTCGCCGCCGATCGTGGCATCGACGACGCCCGCTTCCTCGCCGCCGCCGAGACCGCGAGCGCCACCTTCGCCGAGCACGCCGCCTGGCTGGAGCGCGATCTGCTCGCGCGCCCGACCGACGCCGTCGCCTGCGGTCGCGACGCGTTCGACCGCTTCCTCGGCCGCGGTCACTGCCTGGCCGCTGATCAGGACGCGGCCTGGGTCGAGGCCTCCGGCTGGGACGCCTTCGAGCGCGCCCGCGACGACCTGGAGCGGGCCGCCCGCGCGATCGACCCCACGAGCACCTGGCCGGAGTTGCTGGCGACCCTCCCCGACCAGCACCCCAGCGCCGAAGAGTACCCCGGCGCCTTCGCCGCCACCTGGGAGGCGGCGCGGCGGGCCGCGCTCGACCACGACCTGGTCACCTGGCCCGACTTCCCGATCCGCTACGTGTCCGTCCCTCCGTCCGACCGCGAGGCGGCCGCCGACCTCTACTACCTCCCCTATCGCTGCCCGCCCCTCTTCGGCCGGCCCGAGGTCCACCGCTACCTGATCGCCCCCCTCGAGCCGGCGGTGACCGAGGCCGAGCGGGAGCGCGTGCTGCGGGCCAACCACGACGCCGCCATCACCCTCAACCACGTCGTCCACCACGGTGGGCTCGGCCACCACGTCCAGAACTGGCACGCCCCCCGCGCCGCCTCCCGCCTCGGCCAGATGGCCGGGGTCGATTGCGCCGCCCGGATCGCCTGCTTCTCGGCCGGCACCCTGGTCGAGGGCTGGGCCTGCTACGCCACCGACCTGATGGACGAGATCGGCTTCCTCTCTCCCTTGACGTCCCTCGCCGAGCGCCAGTCGCGGCTGCGGATGGCGGCCCGCGCCATCGTCGACGTCCGCCTCCACAGCGGCGGCTTCACCCTCGACGAAGCGGCCTCCTTCTACGAGCGGGAAGCCGGCATGCCCGCCGCCGCCGCCCACGCCGAAGCGACCAAGAACTCCCTCTTCCCCGGCGCCGCGATGATGTACCTGGTCGGCACCCAGGCGATCCACGACCTCCGCCGCCGCCTCGCCGCGCGCGAGGGGAGCGCCTTCTCCTTGCGCGCCTTCCACGACCGATTCCTCGGCTACGGCGCAATCCCCGTCTCCCTGATCGCGGCCGCGATGCTGGGAGACGGGAGCGACGACGCACGCGCGCCCCGTCTGGACCACGCTCGCCCGATCGCGGACTCGTTGTAGGGGCGCTGCTCGCCGCGCCCGTCGGGGGAAGCCCGACACTTTCGTTCGTCATGACCACTGTCGCCCTTCGGGCGACGGGCGCAGCAAGCAGCGCTCCTACACGACGCGGCGGCGTGGCAACCGGACGGCGCGGCGAGCAGCATCTCCATTCGACGAGCCGTCGCCTCGGGCAGCGATCTCACGAGACGGACCCTGACAATCGCTCCCTCGGGCGCCGCGCCCCCCCCGCGATGCCCTACCCCGCCAGCGGCAGCTCCACCCAGCGCCGCTCGTGGAACGACCGCTCGACGGCGTTGATCACCTCCTGCACCTTGGCCCCGTCCTCGAAGTTCCCCTGGTTCTTGGCCGTCTCGGTCGTCAGTTCATCCAGGAAATCCTTGATCAGGTTGGCGTAGAAGAGACTCGGCCACGACTCGCGGGCGTGCCCCCCGGCCGGGTAGAACCGCTCCGGGATCTCGAGCTCCCGGAACTCGACCTTGTCCGGGGTCGCCACCTTGATCGTCTCGGCAACACCGTACTCCTCGACCAGCCGGCAGATGATCGCCCCGTCGCTGCCGTAGAGCCGGGCCTCGACGCCGGGGTAGTTGCCGACGGTGACGAAGCTCGACTGGATCGAGCCGATCGCCCCGTTCGCGTACTCGCCGATGAAAACGTCGCCGTCGTCGATGTTCATCCGCATCATCCGGCCGGTGGCGCGCACCATCCGCTTCGGCACGAAGTTGCGCATCGTGCCGACCACCCGCTCGTAGCCGGCCCCCACCCACCAGTGCCCGATGTCGATGATCGGCGCCCCGTACCCCTCCAGCGACGAAGTCTGGAGCGTCGCCGGGTCGGCGTCCGGATCGACCTGCCGCAGCGGCGTCCGCGGGTCGATCCACTGCGAGTTCTGCTCGTAGCCGTTGAAGATGTAGGGCGTGCCGACGAACCCCTGGTCGATCAGCTCCTTGGCGTACTGCACGCCCGGGCTATAGCGGAACGTGAACCCGAGCTTGGTCTTGAGCCCCTTGCTCTGCGCCAGCTCAGCGGCCCGCTGCGTGTCCCGGTAGTCGAAGGCGACCGGCTTCTCGCAGAGGACGTGCTTGCCGGCCTCCAGCGCCGCCCAAGAGAGGTCCCAATGGGTATCGCTCGGGGTGCAGATGTCGATCACATCGACATCGTCGCGGGCGACGATCGCCCGCCAGTCGGTGCTGGTCTCCGGAATCCCGAACTGGGCGGCCAACGCCTCGGCTGGCTCCCCCTCGACGTCGCCGAGCACGACCACCTCGGCCCGCCCGTCCCGCTGCCAGCCGGGGATGTGCGCCCGCTCTGCCCAGCGCCCCGCCCCCAGCACCCCGATCCGCAGCCGCCGCTCCATCGCGCCCTCCTCCTCCGCGCTCCCCCTGCCGCGGGCGGCCCTGTTGGCGAGGGACCGAAGATGCATCCCGACGCCTCCACCGACCCCGCCAACCACTCCTTCAGATAGAACCGGCCCAGCTCCCCCGCGATCGCCACCCGCGGCACCGCCGCGCGGCTGCCGTGGGTCCGTTGCCGCCGTTCGCCAGCATCCCGAGCTACGAGAGCAACGTCGCCGCCTCGGCCAGCATCCCCACGAAGGTATCAACGTCCTCGTCGTCGACGAAGGCCGTCGTCGCGTCGTAGAACGCCTGCTCGAACTCCGGCGGGGCCGCCTGCCCGTGGGCGCACGACGGTACCAGCGCGTCCTGCCCGAACGACGCGAGCGCCCACTGGTGGTAGTCGCTGAAGAGCGCCGGGTCGATGTCGATCCGGGCCGGGATCGAGCCCTTGATCGGGTTGAACGCCTCCTGCGCCTCGCGCGAGCCGATCAGCCGCAGCCAGGCGCGGGCGTTCTCGGGGTTGGCCACCCCGACCGGCAGGGTGAAGCTGTCGACCACCAGCACGAACGACCCCGACGTCCCCGGGTGACTGACCCAGCCGACCGCCGCGGTCGCCTCCTTGGCGATGACCTCGCCGTAGGCCCAGTCTCCCATCGAGAGGAAGCCGGCCCGGCCCTCGATCACCAGCGAGGTGGCACCGTCCCAGGTCAGCGCCGGGTAGTCCTCGTTGACGTAGTCGAGCATCCGGGCGAAGACCTCCATCGCCTCGATCACGCCCGGTTCGTCCCAGCCCAGCTCGCCGGCGAAGAGGGCAGCGTAGCTCTCCGGCCCCACCACCCCGAGCAGCGTATTCTCGAACGTCTGGGCCGGCTGGAAGGCATCCTTGGAGCCGAACGCCAGGGCCGGCACCCCCGCCTCGTCGAGCGCCTCGGCGGCGGTGAAGAAGTCGTCGATCGTCATCGTCTCGCCGACGGTGACGCCGGCGTCCTGGAGCACCTGCCGGTTGTACCAGAAGCCGTTGCCGCGGTGGACGCCGACCGGGACCGACCACTGCTCCCCGTCCCGCGACAACCGCTCGACCAGGGCGGCCGGGATCACCTCGCCCCAGCCCTCGGCCCGGTAGAGCTCGGTCACCGGCTCGCAGTAGCCGGCGGCGACGTACTGGTCGAACAGCTCGTAGTCGACGTGCGTCTGCCACGAGTCGGGGGGGTTCTGCCCCTGCAGCCGGGTCTGGAGCACCGCTTCCGCCGCGCCGCCGCCGCCGCCGGCGATCGCCGCGTTGATGATCTCGACGTTCGGGTAGCGCTCGCCGTAGAGGTCGAAGAGGGTCTGCAGCGCCGTCGCCTCGCTTGGCGCGGTCCACCACGAGAAGATCTCCAGCTGCGCCGAGCGGTCGAGCTCCGGGCTCGACCGGCCAGCGGGGGTCGCCTGGGCCAGCGCTCGCCGCCCGCCGACACCGGCCAGCGGCGCCCCCAGTCCAAGCGCCGCCGCGCGGCCGATCACCGAGCGCCGGGTCGCCGGACGCGTCAACAGGTCGTCGCTGGGCTTGCCCTGCACGGCCGTTCCTCCTGCCGATCGCGGGCGCCGCCGGCGGCATCGCCCGCCGGCGCCGACCGATCCGGCCCGCCGCGGCGGGGGCGCGACGGGGCGCCGGGAGCACCCCGCGTGCTGAGCTTTGGGCGCCGCCGGTCCAGCCGGCTTATACACGTCGCCGCCGACGAGCGTCAACCGCGGGCAGCACGGGCCGCGGCGCTAGCTGGCCGGGGCCGCCCCGAGCAGCTTGTCGAGCGCCTCGACGAAGAAGTATTCCCCCCACATCACGCTCTCGTCGACCCCGAGGCCCCGCCGCTCGTGGTAGCTGCCGTGCCTGAGAATCCCCTCCCAGCCCGGCGTCCCCTCGGCCAGGAACGCCGGCCCGAGCAAGGTATCGAGCATGGTCCGGGCCGCCCCCCGGTAGCGCTCGGCCCGCGCCGGCTCCGTCGTCAGCGCCGCGAGCTGGAACAGCCCGCTGGCCGCGATCGCCGCCGACGACGACTCCCGGCGCCGGACCGGGTCCGGCTCCTCCCAGTCGTTCGGCGGGACGCCCGGCGGCGGGGTCCGCTCCAGGAAGAAGTCGGCGCAGCGCTGGGCGGTCTCCAGGAAGCGCTCGTCCCCCGAGAGACGGTAGGCGGTACCGAAGCCGTAGAGCGCCCACCCCTGGCCCCGCGCCCAGGACGAGTCGCCCCGCCACCCCTGGTGCGTCGCCTGCCGCAGGAACTCCCCCGTCGCCGGGTCGAAGATCCCCTCGTGCGCGGTCGAGCCGTCGCCGCGGACCAGGTAGCGGCGAGTCGTCAGACAGTGCTCGGTCGCGATCCGCCGCAGCTCGGCGTCCCCCGTCTCGTTCGCCGCGTAGAAGATGATCCCGACGTTCATCATGATGTCGATGAAGCAGCTCTCCGGCGCCACGAACGAGCGGAGGTAGCGGCCGGCCGGGTTGAACCGGAGCGCCATCGTCCGCCCCGCCTCGATCACGAACCGGTTCGCCGCCTCGTCCCCCGTCAGGTCGTACCACCGCTTCCAGGTCGACCAGAAGAGGAAGCCGAGGTCGTGGACCTCTCGATCGAACCGCCGCTCCTCGATCAGACGCGAATAGTGCTCCGCCCGCTCCCGCCAGAAGCGATCACCCGTTCGCCGGGCGAAGATCCACATCATTCCGCCCAGGAACCCCTCGCACCAGTTCGTCCAGGCTTCTTTCCCGAGCGCCCACTTCCCCCCCTCGGTGTAGAGCGGAAAGGCGTCCGGGTGGGCGCCCATCAGCCGCCGCACCTGGCCCTGCGCGAACTCCATCGCCCGTTCGGCCCGCGCCTCCAGCGACGGCTCAATCCCGGCTGCCTCGGTCACGGTCCCCCCCACCCTCGTCGCCGCGTCGCCTGCCGCCTCGTGCCGAATCTGTGACGGCAGACGCCAGACGCCAGACGCCCGTCGCTTAACGCCTAACGCCTAACGCTTAGAAGCTCGCGTCGAACAGCGCCCAGCGCAGAAAATAGAGCAGGAACGCCGCCGCCACGGCGTAGAGCACCGGATGGACTTCGCCTCCCTTCCCCCGCGCCAGCTTGATCAGCACGTAGGAGACGAAGCCGGCCCCGATCCCGTTGGTGATGCTGAACGTCAGCGGCATCAGCAGCATCGTCAGCACCACCGGCAGCCCCTCCTCCAGGCTGCCGAAGTCGATGCCGCCGCGCCGCACCGTCTCGCCCGTCGCGGTCCGCGTCTCCCGCTCCGAGAGGACCCCGACCATCAGGAAGCCGACCACGATCAAGGCCGGCGCGGTCGCCGCCCCCGGCACCGCGTTGACCAGCGCCACGAACGGCAGCGCCAGCAGAAAGAGGAGCCCGGTCACCACCGAGACCAGCCCCGTCCGGCCGCCGACGCTGACCCCCGCCGCCGACTCGATGTAGGTCGTCGCCGACGAGGCGCTGACGACGCCCCCGGCGACCGCCGCCAGCGAGTCGATCAGCAGCGGTCGCTGCACCCCCGGCAGCTCCCCCCGCTCGTTCAGGTAGCCCGCCTCGGTGCCGACCCCGATCAAGGTTCCCATCGTGTCGAAGAAGTCGCTCAGCATCAGGCTGAAGACGGCCAGCAGCGCCGCCAGCGCCCCGATCTTCCCCCAGTAGCCGAAGGAGAAGGCGCCGAGCAGGCCGAAGTCCGGCCCGGCCAACGGCTGCTCCGGCCAGCGCGCCACCTCCCCCGGCACCAGGAAGGCGACGACGGTCGCGACCACGATCCCGATCAGGATCCCCGTCCGCACCCCGCGGGCGACCAGCACGACCGTCACCAGCAGCCCGACCATCGCCACGAAGATCGGCCAGGTGTCGAGCGGCGCCAGCTCCAGCAGCCCATCGACCGTCCCCGTCTGCCCCGGCGAGAACCGGATCAGCCCAGCGTTGCGCAGCCCGAGGAAGAGGATGAAGAAGCCGATCCCGACCGAGATCGCCCGGCTCAGCGGCAGCGGCACGACGTCGAAAACCGCCCGCCGCACCCCGGTCAGCACCAGGAGCGTGATCAGCAGCCCTTCGGTGACGATCACCCCCATCGCCTCGGCCGGCGTCAACCCGAGCGACCCGACCAAGCTGAAGGCGACGATCGCGTTCAAGCCGAGCCCGGGAGCGATCGCGAACGCGCGGTTCGTGACCAGACCCATCGCGATCGTCATCACCCCCGCCACCAGGCAGGTCGAGGTCGCCACCTGCCGCACATCGAGCCCGGCCGCGCTCAGGATCGCCGGGTTGACGGCGATGATGTAGGCCATCACCATGAAGGTCGTCAGCCCCGCCAGCGCCTCCGTCCGGACGTCGGTCCCGTGCTCCCGCAAGCGAAACAGACGCTCCAGGGCACCCCCGCCGTCCGCGACGGCCGACCCCTGCGCCCTTCCTACCGGCTGCATGGCAAGACCCCTCCGCGGCGCCACGGCCCGCGCTCCCGAGTCGTTCCCCGAGCCCCCCTGATGCCGTCGCTACGATAGGGGAGCCGCCGACGAAGAAGCAAGGGGTGTGCACCAGAACGTCCCGTCGCCTACCCCCTGCTCCGGCGACGGGCCGCGCCCACGCCAGAATCAGCGGTCGGGAGGTCGATCCAGCGAGCGCAGCAGGGCGGTCAAGACGGGTGCCCGCCCGAGCACTCACGCTCCGGCGTGGCCGGCGTTGGAGCGAGCGGTCGAGCTGCCTCCGCGACAGCGGGCATGACCAGCGCGTTCGCCCGCCGCGACGCCAAGCTCAGCCGGAACGGGGAGGCCGCGGCGCCGGTTCGGTCCTGGTCGTACCGCGCCTCAGGTTGTCGCTGCCGGTTGATCCCCCCCACCAGCGACACCGGTTCGAGCCGGCTTTCGGGCAAGGACGTACGCCCGCCGACTCGGATACTCGACCGCCGGGTAGGGATCGCGGATCGTCACCTCGGCGATCTCGAAGCCCGCGGCTACCAAGTGGGCCCCCACCTCGTCCGGCTGGAAGAACACGAAGTCCAGCGAGACCGGCTGACCGAGGAACTCGGCCACGTGGCGAACGCCGTCGCCGACGTGGAAGGCAAGCAGCAGCGAGCCGCCGGGCCGTAGCGCGCGCCAGCACTCCCGGAGCGCGGTCCCGACCTGCGCCGGGGAGAAGTGAACGATGGCGTAGAAGGCGACGATCCCGCCCAAGGATCCGGCGGGGATGGTCAGCGCCAGCATGTCCTGCCGCTCGAACCTGATGCCAGGGTGGAGACGGTGCGCTTCGCGGAGCATGGTCGGAGCGAGATCGGCCCCGAAGACCTCGGCGCCGCCGGCGTCCAAGTAGCCGGCGACGTGGCCGGCGCCGCAGCCGAGA
The DNA here is from genome assembly GCA_038232775.1 of Thermomicrobiales bacterium. GTDB lineage: Bacteria > Chloroflexota > Chloroflexia > Thermomicrobiales > UBA6265 > JBBSNJ01. The sequence continues at coordinate 1,333 of JBBSNJ010000009.1, read as the reverse complement.
TCGCAGAGCGGGCCGGCGCCGACGGTCAGCGCCGCCAGCCGGTCGAGCCAGTCACGATCGAACGGCTTGTGCCTCAACTCGTCATGGACGTGGTCAGCGTAGAGGGCGGCGACGGCGTCGTAGCCGGCGACCACTTCCGCTCGCCGCCGGTCCACCCCTCCGCTCCCTGGGCGCGGGCCGCGCATCCCCACGCCCTCTGTTGCACACGCGGCAGCGTCGGCGACACAACCGGCGGCAGGCCGCGCTCACCCCCCGATCTGCGACATCCCCCGCACCGTCGCCCGCTCCCCCTCGGCCAGGCCGTGCCCCCACGGCTTCCGCCAGACGCCGCCGAGCAGCACATGGCGCAGGTCGTCGTCGGACGCCCCGGCCCGCAGCATGTCCCGGAAATCGACCTCGTCCGGCCGCAGCAGGCAGAGCCGCAGCTTGCCGTCCGCCGTCAAGCGGACCCGGTTGCAGGCGGCGCAGAAGGGGGCCGAGACGGGGGAGATGAAGCCGATCGTCCCCGCCGCGCCCGCGATCCGCCAGAGCCGGGCCGGGTCGGCCGGGTCGGTCGCGACCGGTTCCAGCGCGCCGAACCGCGCATCCAACCGGGCCTGCGTCGCCTCGCTCGTGACCAACCCCTCGTCGTGGACCTCGCCCACCCCCTCCAACGGCATGATCTCGAGGAACCGGACCTGCCACGGCCGGTCGAGCGTCAGCGCCGCCATCTCGCCGACCTCGAGCTCGTTCTGGTCCTTGAGCACCACCGTGTTGAGCTTGATCGGCCCCAGCCCGACCTCGTCCGCCGCCTCGATCCCCCGCCAGACCAGATCGAGCCGACCGCCGCGGGTCATCAGCTTGAACTTGTCCGGATCGAGGGTGTCGATGCTGATGTTGACCCGGTCGAGCCCCGCCTCCTTCAGCGGCGCCGCCAGACGCCCGAGGAGCAGGGCATTGGTCGTCATCGAGATCTCCTCGACCCCGGCGTACGACTTGATCCCGCGCACCAGCTCGACCAGGTGCGGCCGGATCGTCGGCTCGCCCCCCGTCAGCCGGAACTTCGTGAACCCGACCTTGGTGAAGAGCCCGATCACGCGCAGCAGCTCCTCGTCGGTGAGGTGCTCCTGCTTCGGCTGGAACTTCATCCCCAGCGCCGGCATGCAATAGAGGCAGCGGAAATTGCAGCGGTCGGTCAGGGAGATGCGCAGGTAGCTCATCACCCGGCCGTAGGCGTCGCGCGCCTCCGGCTTCAGACCGGGGATCGGCATCACGCTCGCCCGCTGCGGCGGCGAGGGGTAGAGCGTCAGCGGCTTCGGCGCGGCGAGGGTGACCATCGGGCTGCCGTTCCGGG